>CANRBD010000005.1 GCA_947628765.1 uncultured Bacilli bacterium | reverse complement strand
CCTAATAACTATATCACATTTAATAATGAAGAATGGAGAATAGTTTCTTTAGAGACTGATGGAACAATTAAGGTAATGAAGAATCCAACAGAGATGTTACCAAATCATAAATTTGATTCAGTTGGAGCAAGAACAACAGGCTATTGTTCACAAGGAGATGCACCTAAAAATGGTTGTAATGCATGGGCTAAAACAAATAATTTTGTAAGTGCTGATGGCACATATCAAGGAGCTGTAGAAACAGATTCAACATTAAAAACATATTTAAATGATGAATATTATAATACAATAAAAACAAATAAAGACTATATACAATCCCATACCTTCTACTATGGGTCAGTCACTGATCGCAATCCCGATTTAGCAGCTCAAGTAACAGAGGAGAAAAAAGCAAGTGCACCTAGTAACATTGGATTAATTCAATTAAGTGATTTTAGTAAATCAAACAGTAATACATCAAACTGTGGAACACAGAAAATATTAAGAGATAATTATCAATCATGTAAAGAAACATCATGGATGGTAAAAGATCTTATAAGTGGATGGTATAAGCCACTATCTTCTATTGGTAACAGTTCTAGTCTCATGTATGATATTGTGTATCATGGCGGTATTAGTGGTTCGCTAGCGAGTGATGAACGCGAGAGTTGTGGTGTGGTCCCTGCACTCTATCTAAAATCCTCAGTTCAATTATCAGGTTCAGGGACAAAAGAAGATCCATATACAATGCCAATAAAAGTCAGTGAGCTAAAGAATAAAGTAGGAACAGATGGTTTGGCTAATGATCCAAATACAGAAGAAGAAGGAAGATATGTATATCAAGGAGCAGACCCAAACAACTGGATTAAATTCAACAATGAAGAGTGGAGAATAATTGCTATTGAAGAAGATGGGACATTAAAAATTATGAGAAATAGTTCAGTAACTAAAATGCTTTTTGATTCAATTGGAGCAAGAACAACAGGTTATTGTTCATCAGATTGGTTGGTTAACAACGGATGCAATGCATGGGCCAAAACTTCAAATTTTGAATTTTTTGGAGAGGACCAAGAAGGGGATGGTGGGCCAGTAGAGGAAGATTCAGAGATAAAAAAATATTTAAATGGAACATATTATAATACAATCAAAACAAATGCAGATGATATTCAAGAACATGATTTCTATTTTGGGCTTCTCAAAACCCAATCATTCGAAGATAATTTAAGTGAACAAGTTGCTAGAGAAAAACATATTGCGGCTAAAAGTAATATAGGATTAATTCAAGCAAGTGATTATATAAAAGCAAATACAAATACCGAACAATGCGGAACAATGATAAACAATAATAATAACAAAGCTTTATGCCTTACAACCAATTGGATGTCTATTGATTTCCAAACGGTAGATGACATATGGTATACGTTAAGTCCGAAACATGATGCTTACGTGAATAGTTGGGCTCAGATCTATGTTATTGATCATGAAGGAAGAATAGGGTATGTTCCCGCTGGCCGGGTGACAACGCCATATCTTGTGAGACCTGTTCTCTATCTAAAATCAAACATTACCTTAAATGGCAAAGGAACACAAAATAATCCATATGTAATAGCTAAATAATAAAAAGGTTGAGATTAAAAGCTTCTCAACCTTTTTAAATGATTTTATCAATTAGGCCATAGTCTAATGCTTCCTTCGATGATAAAAAATAATCTCTTTCCGTATCATTTTCAATTTTAGACAAATCTTGACCTGTATTTGAACTTAAAATTTTATTAAGTTTTTGTTTTAATTTTAAAATCCTTTCAGCGGCAATTTTGATTTCTGTGGCTTGTCCTTGGGCACCTCCTAGGGGCTGATGAATCATAACTTCACTATTAGGTAAGCAAAATCTTTTACCTTTTTCACCACTTGATAGTAGAAAGGCAGCCATACTGGCGGCCATACCAATACAAATTGTCGAAACATTACTTTTAACATAGTTCATGGTATCATATATTGCCATGCCGGCAGTAATACTCCCACCTGGAGAATTTATATATAAATTAATATCATCGTGACCAGTTGAATCTAAATATAGAAGTTGGGCAACAATGCTGTTAGCAAGGTTATCATCAATTTCACCACTTAAAATAATAATGCGATCTTTTAAAAGTCTACTATAGATATCATAAGCGCGTTCACCATCACTACTTTTTTCGACTACACTAGGTATTAATATTTTGCATCGCCTCCTAATATTATAATAAGTGTAAACGAGGGAATTTATTCACAAAAAAAGTGACAAAATATTATATTTTTGATAAAATAATAAATAGAATAAAGGAGGGGAAACAAATGCCACAAGTGACTATTCAGGGAAAATACGATACTATTTTAGAAGTACCCTCTGGGACTACTTTATATAATATTAGTCAGCGTTTTCAAAAAAACTTTAAATATCCAATTATTACAGCTTTAATGAATAATTTACTTACAAATTTAAGTAGACCTATTTATACTGATAGCGTAGTTAAGTTTTTTGATCGTACCAGTGTTGAGGGTAGTGATGTGTATGCCCGTAGTTTAGAATTTTTAGTAACTACGTGTGCGGCGCAAGTATTAGAAAAAGGGATGGATATTTTAATTGATTATACCCTAGACAACAGTATTTACTGTGAGGTTACAAATAAATTTATTACTGAAGAAGATGTAAGACGAATCGAAGCAAAAATGAGAGAATTTATTAACCAAAAAATTCCTTATAAATTTGTGCCCACAACTAAGGAAGATGCCATGCGTTATTTCAAAAGTACAGGGCAAATAGATAAAGTTGAAAATTTAAGATATACTAGTAATTCAACAGTTAATTTATATCAAATTGGCAATCATTATGATTACTTTTTTGGACCACTAGTTCATGATACTGGGCAAACTGATTTATTTCAATTAATTTATTTGGATGAAAAAGGTTTTGTTATTAATTTTCCAAGACAAAAACATCCTGATGATCCAATTAGATATATTCATCATAAAAAATTATTTGAAGAATATCGTGGATTTCAATCATGGAATCGTAAAGTTCATTTAGCTTTGCTTTCCGATTTAAATAAATTAGGTACTTTGGGCAAATATCATGATGTTATTAATTTAGCTGAAACCCATTATGATGATCAGCTTTCAGAAATAGCTGAGAACATAAGTAATAAAATAGATCTCATTAAAATAGTTTTAATTGCGGGGCCTTCTTCAAGCGGTAAAACCACAACTTCTAAAAGACTTAGAACCCATTTAAAAGTTCGTGGTATTACGATTCATGAAATTTCTTTAGATGATTATTTTGTTAATCGAGAAGATACACCAAAAGATGAAGATGGAAATTATGACTATGCAAGTCTGGAAGCCATCGATTTAGAACTTTTTAATGAAAATATGCAGAAACTATTTAGAGGAGAAAAAGTTCTTTTACCAAAATACAATTTTGTTAAAGGTGAAAAAGAATATTCTGGTAAAACATTGCAGCTTTCTCCTGGTGATTTATTATTAGTTGAAGGCATTCACACTTTAAATGATGAACTAACTAAATATATTCCAAGAGAACAGAAATATAAAATTTTTATGAATCCTTTAACTCCACTTAAAATTGATAATCATAATAGAGTGCATGCAACCGACTTAAGAAAGTTAAGAAGGATTGTTAGAGATAATAATTTTAGAGGTACAAGTGCTGAAGAAACTTTAGCTATGTGGCCTAATGTTAAAAAGGAGGCCGAAGAAAAAATTTATCCATACCAAGATGAGGTTGATATGGTTATAAATTCGGCATTAAGTTATGAAATTGGTGTACTTAAAATATATGCGGAACCTTTACTATTTGCAATTAAGGAAGATAGTCCTTATTATTCAGAGGCGCATAGGTTAATTTCTATTTTAAGAAATTTCCTACCAATTTCAAGTGAGTTAGTACCAAAAGATTCAGTATTAAGAGAATTTATAGGGGGCAGTAATATTGAATACTAGAAAGGAAGATATTAATGATTAAAGTTGCAATTAATGGATTTGGAAGAATAGGTAGACTTGTTTTTAGAATTATGGAGGAAGATAGTGATTTTGAAGTGGTCGCGATTAATGATTTGACTGAGCCCGAACAGCTAGCTTATTTACTCAAATATGATACTTCACATCGCTCTTATTTAACTGATGAAATCACTTATGATGATAAAAACATTATCGTAAAGGGAAGAAAGATAAAAGTTTATTCAGAAATAGATCCCAATAATTTACCATGGCAAGATTTAGGAATCGATGAAGTTTTTGAATGTACTGGTAAATTTACTGATAAAGAAAAAGCTTATGCGCATATAAAGGCAGGGGCTAAAAAGGTTATAATTTCTGCACCAGCCAAAGGTGATTTAAAAACTATAGTTTATGGTGTTAATGAACAAACTTTAGATGGTACGGAAGAAGTTATCAGTGCAGCTTCATGTACAACTAATTGTTTAGCGCCAGTTGCTGATTTAATTAATAAAGAATTTACTATTAAAAAAGGTTACATGACAACTGTTCATGCTTATACTAATGATCAAGCTAATTTAGATGTAGCGCATAAAAAGGGCGCGGCTTCTAGGCGTGGTCGTGCATCAGCAGCTAATATTGTGCCTAGTTCAACTGGGGCCGCTAGTGCATTAGGCAAAGTTATTCCTGAGCTTGATGGTAAGTTAGATGGTGGTGCTTTAAGAGTACCAGTAACTACTGGTTCAGTAGTTGATTTAACTTTAGAACTTGGAAGAAAAACAACAGATACAGAGATTAACAATTTATTTAAAAATAATCAAAGTCAAACTTTAGCTTATACTGAAGATCCAATCGTGTCTAGTGATGTTATTGGTACCCATTATGGCGCTGTAGTTGATGGTCTACTTACTAAAGTTTTAGATACTGAAAATGGACAGTTAGTTAAAATAATTGCTTGGTATGATAACGAAATGGGTTATAGTGCGCAAATGGTTAGAACAGCTAAATATTTATTTAGAAACTAATTAATTTTAAAAATAATGTCGGTTTATATCATTTTTTTTAAAAATATTGATATAAAACTGACATTTTTTCTTGTATTAAACTGCTTTTTGGTATAAAATATATAATAGGTGATGATATGCGAAAGGGCTTTACCTTAATGGAGCTTATGGGAATTATAGTTTTATTAGGGATAATTATTGTTGTAGCTGTGCCTTCAATAATTAAGTCTAATAAAAATGCACTTGCAAAAGAAAAAGAAGAATTTAAAATTGTAATTCAAACTGCTTGTGAATCTTATGTTCAAGTAAAACTTGGTGAGGATTCAACTTGGTCACCAGAAGGTGGAAAGATTAAAGCTGTAGAATTAGTTGAAGAAGGGTATTTAAATGGCAACATGAAAAATCCTAATAGTGACAAAACTATTGCGCAAGAGGATAAAACAATAAGCGTTAGTATGGGTAGTCAAATCACTTGTACATATAATAATTAGTAAAGAGTAAAAGGGAGGATAAAAGTATGATTAAAACAATTAGGGATTTTGATTTGAAAGGAAAAAGGGTAATTATAAGATGTGATTTAAATGTTCCAATGATTTCTGGAGAAATTGCTGATGACAATCGCATCATCGAAAGTTTACCAACTATCAAATATGCTTTAGATGAAGGAGCTAAAATTATTCTACTTTCACATTTAGGAAGATTAGTGACTAATGCTGATAAGCAAAAATATACTTTAAGACCTATAGCTGAAAGATTAACTAAATTATTAGATGTTAAGGTTACCTTTATCGATCAAACTCGTGGTGAAAGAGTAGAAAATAAAATCAAAAGTATGGAACCTGGGGAAATTGTACTTTTAGAAAATACAAGATTTGAAGATTTAGATAAACATAAAGAAAGCGATAATGATGTTAAATTAGGCAAATATTGGTCTAAACTAGGCGATATTTTTATTAATGATGCCTTTGGTACAGCCCATAGAGCGCATGCTTCAAACGTTGGAATCGCTGAACATTTGCCAAGTGGAGTTGGTTTATTAATGGAAAAAGAACTTAAATATTTAAATAAAGCTATAACAAGACCTAAAAAACCATATGCAGTAATTTTAGGAGGCTCTAAAGTTAGCGATAAAATCGAAGTAATTAATAATTTGGCACGTAAAGCCGACTATATTTTAATCGGTGGGGCGATGGCAAACACATTTTTAAAAGCTGCTGGATTCAGTGTTGGCAAATCAAAGATTGAAGATGATAAAATTAGTTATTGCCGTGATATGTTAGATAAATATCCTGACAAATTAATTTTACCGATTGATTTAGTTACCGGAACAACGGTTAGTGAAGATGCGGAAACGCATGTCAGATTTATCAATGAAGTTGCTAGCGATGAGATGGGACTTGATATTGGTCCAGGAACAATTAAAATATTTAAACAATATCTTGAAAAATGTAAAACGGTTGTTTGGAACGGACCAGTTGGTTGTTTCGAAGTTAAGAAATTTTCTGAAGGAACACGAAAATTACTAGAAATAATTACAAGTACTAAAGCGGAAACCATTATTGGTGGTGGTGATACGGCTAGTGCTGCAATTAATATGGGATTCAAAGATAAAATCACACACATTTCTACCGGGGGCGGGGCTAGTTTAGAAATGCTTGAAGGAAAAGAATTACCAGCCCTTAAAATTATCGATGAAAAATAATAATTTTAAAAATGGCATTATTATTGCCGTAATGACTGGAATCGTCCTTGTATTTGCATTAAAGGACGATTTCTTCGAAAAAATTCATTATATTCTTTCTTTCAATGTATGGTGGCTACTGGCTGGAGTATTATGTGTAGTCATGTATTGGTTATTAAAAGCGGTGGCAATATATCGTTGTACAGTGCAACTTAATGAAAATCATTCATTTAGAAAAAGTTTAAAATTAACCTTAGATACCCAATTTTTTAACGCTGTTACTCCTTTTTCTTTAGGTGGGCAGCCATATCAAATTTATCGGTTGAAAAAACAAGGATTTACATTAGGTGAAAGTACAAACATTATTATCCAAGATTGTGTTGTTTATCAAATTGCCTTGATTATATTAGGAACAATAGCGATTATAGCCAATAATATTTTAGGAATTTTCCCTGATGATTCCTTACTTAAAAAATTAATAGTACTAGGATATATAATTAATCTATCTGTAGTTGTTATTTTATTTGCTGTAGCCTTTAATAAAAAAGCTAATAGGGCTTTATTAAATTTAGGCGTAAAAATTGGCAGCAAACTTAAAATCATTAAAAATGAAGAAAAATTTTTAAAGCGCAGCAATGAATTTATTAATAATTTTCATAATAGTGCGGTTACATTAATGAAAAGTAAAAAACATTTTATCAATATTATTATGATAAATGTTGTAGCTTTATTACTTTTATATCTAGTACCATTCATGCTTATTATGGGCTTAGATGAATGTGTTAATCCGGCTTATGTTGTTATTGCGACAGCTTACGTGATGATTATGGGTTCATTTGTGCCACTGCCTGGTGGTAGTGGAGGTTTAGAATTTGGTTTTGTACAGTTTTTTGGTGGTTTTGCGCTTGGAGCGAAACTATCAAGTATTATGTTAGTATGGCGTTTGCTTACTTATTATTTAGGAATGATTGTAGGGGCTATTTCTCTTAATAAAAAGGAGGAGTAATATGCGAATAGGTATTTTTACCGAGACATATACACCATATATTAGTGGTCTAGTTACTAGTGAACTAATGTTGAAAAAGGCTTTAGAAAAAAAAGGCCATGAGGTTTATGTTGTAACAGCAAATCTGCAAAATTTTCATTATGATTATGATGAAGAAGAAAGAGTTTTAAGAGTACCTGGTATTCCAACTGGTATTTATGATTCCAGACTTACTAGTATATATCCAGTGCGAGCCATCAATAAAATTAAGAGCTGGCACTTAGATGTTATTCATTCCCAAACCGAATTTGGAATCGGTACATTTGCCCGTATTTTTGCCAAACAATACAATATTCCAATTGTGCATACATATCATACGATGTATGAAGATTATGTACATTATATAACTAAAGGTTACTTTAATAAGTCGAGTAAAAAATTAGTAGAGTATTTAACGAAGTTCTACTGTGATAAAACAATTACGGAATTAATTGTACCAACTAAAAAAGCTTATGATTTATTTAAGGAAAAATATAATGTTGAAAGAAATATTCATATTGTGCCAACGGGTATTGAAGTCGAAAGGTTTTTTAAAGAACAAATTAATTCAAAAAAACTAAGCGAACTAAAGAAAAAGTATGGACTGACAAAAAAAGATTTTGTGGGCATATTTGTTGGTCGTATTGCTGAAGAAAAAAATATTCCTTTTTTAATAAATGTAATGGAAAAAATTATTAAAAAACATAAAAATGTGAAGTTAATGATTATTGGTGATGGACCAGACAAAGAAAATTATGAGAAACTTACAAGAGAAAAGAAATGCGATAAAAACATTATTTTTACTGGTAAAGTACCATGGGATGAAGTGCCAATATATTACCATTTAGGAGATGTATTTTTATCAGCTTCGACTTCCGAGACTCAAGGACTGACAATTATCGAGGCTATGGCAGCTTCACTTCCAGCTTTATGTATTAATGATGAGAGTTTTAGAAATACTGTCATTGATGGCTTAAATGGGTTTCTTTTTGAAGATGAAGACGGCTGTGAAGAAGCCATTATTAAAATATTAAAAGATAAGAAGTTAGCCGCTTCTTTATCCAAAGAAGCTCGCATTAGTGCGGAAAAGCACTCCTCAAAGTATTTTGCCGAACAAGTTTTAGATGTGTATAAAAAGGCTATAGAAACACAGAAATCAAGTTTTAAATCAAAATTTATTAATTTTGTATCAAAGGTAAATCCATGGAAAAAATAATTGCTTTAAACCATAAGATGAATTTAAATTATGGGGATATTAAAAGTTACATTAACAGCCTTAAAAAACTTGATTTAGATATCATTGTTTTTCCTACTTCATTATACGCAAAAATGTTTATAGATAATGGTTTTAAAACTGGTTTGCAAAATATTTATTATCATAAACGAGGAGCATATACTGGTGAAATTTCGCCAAAGCAAGCTGCTAGTCTTGGGGTTAATTATGTTTTAATTGGCCACTATGAAAGAAGACATTATTTTCATGAAACTGATGAAGAAATTAATAATAAAATTAGATGTGCTTTGATGGAAAATTTAAAAGTTATCTTATGTGTTGGTGAAAATGTTTATGAAGATTACAAAATTATTTTAAAAAAACAAATTCAAAGGGCTTTAGAAAATATCGATGGTGAAGTTATGATTGCATATGAACCTAGGTGGGCTATTGGCAGTAAAATAATTCCTTCTAATGAAAGAATAAAAGAGGCAGTTAATTACATTAAATCATTATTTAATTATGATGTGAAAGTTTTGTATGGTGGTAGTGTTAGTAGCGAAAACATCAAAACTTTAAATGAAGTAAATGTTGTATCCGGCTATTTAATTGGTGGAGGATCTACCAATATAAATGAGCTAAAAAAAATTAAAGAAGTTGTGTGTTAGAACTTCTTTTTGTTTTTTGAAAAGTCATTCGACAAAATTAGCTATTTTTTACTCTTGCTGGTTGCGTCAAGATTATGTATAATTTTAATATAGTAAAGGAGAATAAGTATGAAAAAGATAAATATATTAATGATTGATGACAATATTAGTTTAATTAACATGGTGAAAGAATATTTTAAAAATAGTGAGGATATAAATATTTCTTTAGAAGCTCACGATGGAGAAGAAGGAATTGAGGTTATTACCAATAACCAAGATAAATATGATTTAATTATTTTAGATTTAATAATGCCTAAAAAAGATGGAATGTATGTATTAAATGAAATGAAAAATAGAGGAATAAACAAGAAAGTTATCGTAGCTACTAGTTATAATGCTGCCGAGGTTATTAGAGAGGTATCTGAGTTTGGGGTTAATTATTATTTATTAAAGCCTTTTGATTTAGAAGATTTAAAAAAACGTGTTTATGATATTATGAATAAGAAAGCTGATAATCAAAATATCGATTTTTATAATAGTAATCTTCAAATATCTATTACTAAAATGTTACATGAGTTAGGTATTCCATCACATATTAAAGGTTATCAATATATAAGAGAAGCAGTTGGCATTATTTTTGAAAAACCTGAAGTGATAGGCGGAATTACAAAAGAATTATATCCCGAACTCGCCAGCAAATATGATACAACAGTTTCAAGGGTTGAAAGAGCTATTAGACATGCCATTGAAGTAAGTTGGAATCGTGGCAATTTAGATTTCATGGAAGAAATCTTTGGATATAGTGTTGATATTGATAAAGCTAAACCAACTAACTCAGAGTTTATCGTAACAATAGCTGATAAATTAAGATTAGATTTCCATAAAGTTGGATAATCTAATTTTTTTTTAAAAAGAAATGTGATATAATAAATTTAAGGTGATAATATGAACAATAAAGGATTTACATTACTAGAGTTAATTGGTGCAGTAGTTATTTTAGCGATTATTATGTTAATCGCCTTACCAGCAGTTTTAAATATGCTAACTGAAGGTCAAAATACAGTTGATAAGGCAGCTAAAGATATTGTTATAAGTGCAGCTAATAAATATGTAGGTGAACATAAATCAGATTCTAAATATATTAGAGCTACTGGAACTGAAATAAAAAATCATGGAGAAATTTCCACTGACACTTTAAAAGATGAGGGTTATTTAGAGGAAACAGTATATGATAAATATGAGTTAGATGATGATTGTGTAGTTGTTACTAGTAATAATCGTAAATATTTTTATGAATATAAAGAAGATTGTGGTCTGTAAATCACAATTTTTTTAATTATGATTTATTTTCTTGCTAAAAATAAGTAATTATAATATAATTAAACCGGTGATTATTATGTGGCAAATTGGCAATGTAAACATTAAAAATCAAGTTGTTTTAGCGCCTATGGCAGGTATTTCTAATAGTGCTTTTAGAACCATAGCTAAAGAAATGGGCGCTAGCTTAGTGGTGGCTGAAATGGTCAGTGATAAAGCTATTTATTATGGTAGTAAGAAAACCATTGATATGCTTTATATGACAGATTTTGAAAGACCTATTTCGCAGCAGATTTTTGGTAGTGATGTAGAAAGTTTTAAAGTAGCGGCCAAATATATTGAAGACCATATGAAACCAGATATAATCGATATTAATATGGGCTGTCCAGTACCAAAAGTAGCTACTAGAGCCGAAGCTGGCAGTGCTTTACTTAAAGATCCAAATAAAGTTTATGAAATTGTCAAAGCAGTTACGGAAACGGTTAAGGTTCCAGTTACAGTTAAAATAAGAAGTGGTTGGGATAGTAATAGTATTAATGCCATCGAAATCGCACAAATTTGTGAAAAAGCAGGAGCGAAAGCGATTACGGTGCATGCGCGAACTCGTAGTCAAGGCTATAGCGGTAAAGCTGACTGGAATATTATCAAAAATGTTAAGGAAGCAGTTAATATTCCAGTAATTGGCAATGGTGATATCAAAACACCATATGATGCGAAAAAAATGCTTTCAGAAACTGGTTGTGATGCCATAATGATTGGTAGGGGAGTTTTAGGTAATCCATGGCTTATTAGCGATACTGTTCATTATTTAGAAGATGGTACTTTACCTAAGAAAAGAACTTTAGAGGAAAAAGTAGCTATGATAAAAAAACACCTTGATTATTTAATGAAAATAAAACCAGAAAAAGTAGCTGTTACTGAAATGCGCACTCACGTGCCACATTATTTAAAAGGTTTGCCTAACAATAATGAGGTTAATCAGCAGATATTTAAAGCAACTACTAAAGAAGAATTTATAACAATTTTAGATAATTATTTAAAAAGTCAAAATTACTAAATTGGTATATATTTATTTTACAAAAAAAGGGAAATTTGCTTAGGTAAATTTCCTATTTTTGTATATAAAATTAGTTCAAAAATGGCAAATTTATCATTTGACTAAAAATACCAATATAATTAATATTAACACTTAAGGGAAATACTCTATGTCGGCGTCTACCTTCTTTTAATCATTGTGATTCCAGAAGGAGGTTTGCTTATGACAAAAAAAGATATGTTAATAACAGCTTTGATTGTCATAATCATTTTATTAATTATTTTCTCTTAGGAGAAACTTAGGGGGATTTGGTTGATAAAAAAAGGCGCCTAGCTAAAAGCTAAGCGTCTATCTTAAAAACTTAAGGTAGGCACTGATTAAGTGTTTCCCTTCAATTAAATTGTATCATATTTTAATAAGTTATTCAACTATTTGATAAAACCGACTTGTAAAATATTCCTTATTGATAATTTCACGAAATTGTAATTATATTTAACTAATTTATGATATAATAAACAGAGTAAGGAAGTGAAAACATGCCAGAATTACCAGAAGTTGAGACAGTGAAAAATACTTTAAAAAAACAAGTATTAAAGAAAAAAATAGCTTTAGCTAAAATATATTGGGATAACATTATTGCTTATCCAAAAGTAGAAGAATTTAAAAAACAAATCCAAAATCAAACAATTAACGATATTTTAAGAAGAGGTAAATGGCTCATGTTTGAACTTGATGATTATTTTTTACTTTCGCACTTAAGAATGGAAGGCAAATATTTTATTAGAAAAAAAGACGATGAAAGAGTTAATCATGAACATGTTATTTTTCGTTTTGATGATGAAACAGAATTAAGATATCAT
This sequence comes from uncultured Bacilli bacterium, assembly GCA_947628765.1. Lineage (GTDB taxonomy): Bacteria > Bacillota_I > Bacilli_A > RF39 > UBA660 > Coprosoma. The sequence continues at coordinate 9,706 of CANRBD010000005.1, read as the reverse complement.
GACACTCGTAAATTTGGGAAAATGTATTTAATAAAAAAAGAGGATGTTTACAAAGTAAAGCCGCTTAAAGATTTAGGTAAAGAACCATGGGATGCCAATTTAACAAAAGAATATTTAAAAAGCAAATTAAACAAAAAACCAATTAAAACGCAGCTTTTAGATCAAAGCATCATTGTTGGTATCGGTAATATTTATGCTGATGAAGTGTTATTTTTAAGTAAAATTCATCCAGAAACTCCTGGAAATATTTTAAAGGATAAAGATTTAGAGAATATTATAAAATATACTAGACAAACTTTGGAAAAAGCAATTGAATTAGGTGGTACGACTGTTAAAAGTTATACATCAAGCGAAGGCGTACATGGGAGATTTCAAACGCAGCTTTTAGTTCATACCAAAACTATATGTCCAGTTTGTCATCACGAAATAAGTAAAATTACCGTTGGTGGACGAGGAACTTATTTTTGTTTAAACTGTCAAAAAAGATAAAGTTATTTAATAAGGAGTTTATGTTTGTATTCCATTAAAGTTAAATCAACTTTATCTTTTTCTTTTGAGTAATATATGTAATTTGTTTTAAGTTCAATTTGTAACATCTATAGAAAATATATTATGTGAATGCCCAAATATATGTTATTAAATTAACAAAGGTTAACATGGTAGAGATTATAATGTAGCTGAAAATATATTATTCGAATGATTAAAACAATATATGATAACTATCAACGTCTAATAACCAATAAATTTTTGACTAAAAAAAATACAAGTACGGTGGCGACCATCGGAAGTTGGTCTATGGAAAGCAGTAGTTTCGGTGAAGTAAAAAAGCCTTACTGTGAAGTAAGGCAAGTCAAAATTTATTTTGGTTTTTGTTCATTAAAACCTAATACTCTAATATATTCTAAAGATTTAATATTTTCTTCTTTAGTAAAACCACATAATATATAAGTAAACATACGGTTTAGTTTATTAATAGTTCAAGAAAATAAAAAAAAGTTTATAGGCTTTCTTTGTCTAAATAAATAATTTTGTCTTGGTAACAATATTTTAAAATTGTTTCAAGATCACTTGGTGTTATCTGCATAGACATTGTTTCCGAACCAAAAGCGCATATAAGTTCTTTTTCATCTAAAATTATTGGATCAATTACGACTTTTTCAATAATTGAAATATCAAAACCAAAAGGAGTCATACATCCAGGTTCCATGCCAGTTAATTTTTTCATTTCATCGCCTGAAACCATATTAACTTTGTCAGTTAATATCTTTTTAAGTAATTTAGAGTTCATTCTTTCAGAGGCTAAAGTTATAAACAAATAAAGCTTTCCTGACTTACCTCTTAAAAATAAGCATTTTGATTCAGTTCCATTCCAACCTAATTCTTTGTCTACTTTTTCAGCAGTTTCATAATTTAAAATTGGTTCATGGGATGCGACTAAAGGATGAAGTTCAAGCTTTTCGATTATTTCGTAACATTTTTTATTATTTTCTTTCATTTTTATCACCGTTTAAATTATAACATGTATCTTTTATTTTATCAAATTTAACCTTAAATATTACCGTTAATTTTGACAAAATAAATATTTCATGTTACTATATCCACTCGTAAAGGGGGATATTATGGGAAAAGTTAAAACGATTGGAAAATGGCAATTAAATGAAAATATGTGGGCTACTAATAATTTAAATATGACTGAAAAAGGCAAATCGTTATCAGTCGTTAAATATAATTTAGTTAAGAATAATAATTTACCACAATATGATTATCTTATTTTGTGTACAGGCTGCCGAGTTGAAAATTTTTCTCACGATATGGAAGTTGTAAAAGATAAATATGATGGTGTAGATAAAATTATCAATTATTTCAGTAACACGGATAAAAATATAATTGTTAGAAATATTTTATTGGATAATGATGCCCCATTGAATTTGGAAGCTAAATGGCTAGCCACATATATCAATAATCTAGCTATGGGAGATAATATAAATTCTATTAATATGCTTGGTGTATCTAAAGGAGCTGTGATGGCTTTTAATATGTCTAAGCATTTGCATCCTTTTGCTTTACAAAAGACTAATTTATATACAGTAGCAGCTCCATTTAATGGAACCTTACTTGCTTCACCTAAATATCTGTTTCAAAAAATTAATGATATTGTCTATAATAAAATACATAATAAAGTTATTACTAAACAAGTATTAAATGTTTTACAGATTATATTTAATTCTATTTCCAGTAATTCACATATGGATTATGATATTGCTTTGCCAAACGGTATTGAAGAGGATAAAAAAAATTTGTATGATGAAACTTTCATTAAAAATATGTTTACCGATGAAAATCTATTAGCTACTATGAATTTATGTCAATATTATAATATTTGTACTGGCATTGATAAAAACACTTTAAAGGAAGCTATAAAAACTTTAAATTTTACTGGAATAGGTCTTTGTCTTGTGGATAAATTAGTATTTGATGAAATTTCCGATGGTTTAGTTCCCTTAACATCTCAAAAGGAAATTGAAAATCATCTTCCTGAATTTAAAAGTATATCAATTCCTTCTTCTCACCATGGGGTTACTAGTAATAACCGAGTTTTTAAAAGTATTTTGCAGATAATCGATGATACAGTTAGTATGCAGAATGAAAAAAAATTAAGCAAAAAAAGATAAAGTTATTTAATAATGGGTTTATGTTTGTATTCCATTAAAGTTAAATCAACTTTATCTTTTTCATTTAGATAATAAACATAGCTAGTTTTCATTTCAATCTCCAGCAGTTTATATTGGTTTTTATAAGTGGTAATAATAGGGAGAGAAGAAGCATTTTTGACTTTTTTTAAGTAACTTTGACCTTTTTTATTAAAACCTAAAACTCTAATATATTCTAAAGTTTTCATATTTTCTGCTTTGGTAAAACCACATAAAATATAAGTAAACATACGCTTTAATTTATTATAAGTATATCTTTTTGTTTTCATTTTATTAATTAAATCATCGAGAGAATTAGCTTCGTAAATATATTTTTTAAGGCGATTTTCAAGACCCTCATCGACATTAACATATTTTGCTAAATCGTTAATTTCACTGATAATTTTATATTTTAAATATGGAAAATAGTCTTCATTAAAATGAATATTTTTTAAAGCTTTATATGTTTCTTTGGGAACATATTTTTTAACACTCTGACCATTTTTTAAAGCTTCACGAATACTAGAAGCACTACTAATTTGACCGTCTAAATTTTTACTATGAAAATCATTGGTTCTTTGAATAGTAATGGGTTTAATATCAGTATTAATTAATTCTTTAACGTAACTTAAACCTAATAAATCATTGGGCTTATCAATTTTAATATTAGTTAAATCATAAACCGCTTTGGATAAACTAGTTGGGTAGTTAAGACCTTCATCTAAATATTTTTTAACTAACTTATCAAACTTTTTCTGTTTTTGTGTCTTGGCAATTTCTTCAAGTTTAGGAGCCGATAAAGTTTCCGTGCCAAAAACAAGCGCATCGACATTTAAATTTTTTAAAATATTAATGGCTCCATAAGCAAAAATATCAGCTGAAGCGGTACTGAAAACAAAAGGTAGTTCAATTACTAAATCGACATAGTTTAAAGCAATATTTGTTTTCGTCCATTTATCGATAAGACTAACGTCGCCTCTTTGAGTAAAATTGCCACTCATAATTAAAACGATGACACTATCGGGAAACAACTGCTTAACTTGATTAATATGATATATATGTCCATTATGAAATGGGTTATATTCACAAATAATACCAACGCTTTTCATAAAATCACCATCCTTATTATAACACACTACTTGACACTTTCGCGAAAAAAGTAGGTCTTTGGAGAAAATGACCATTAGGGCAGAAAAAAAGCCTTGTTAAAGCAAGGCTTAAGTGGTTAGGATTTTAAATATGTTTCGATGGCATATTTAGTAATGTTACTACGATTGATAATTCCTACCATTTTACCATTTTTCATAACCGGGATTTTTTTAAGATGTTTTTCATTTAAGATATTACATACATCTTCGACACTAGTGTTTATGTTGGTAGTGGTAACTTTCTTTTTACATATATCTTTAGCTTTATGTTTCATAAGATCATTTAATTTATCATTAAAATCTGTATTATTAATAGCGACAAATGAATAAGCGTTAGTAAATAAAGGATGAGCTTTAGCTAAAAATCGCATAACATCGCCATCGCTGATAAAACCAACTAAATTATTATCTTTGTCAACTACTGGGGCTCCACTAATTTTATGGTTAGTAATAGTTTTTAAGACTGTAAGTAAATTATCAGTATCTTTGACAGTAAAGACATCTTTTTTCATAATTGAGCTAAGCGTTAAATTAATTTTAATTTCTTGTTTGTTTTCATAAGTTTTAACTTTTAACGATAAGATAAAGCCAATTAAACCAATAATTGTGGCAACTATAGTGGTGATTAGAAAAGCTAAAGATAAACTGTTTGTATCAGCTAGGCCATTTTTTAAACTAATATTCATGACTAGTGAATATACACCAGTAAATAAAGATGTACCTACGCAGCCAGCAATTTGGAAACCAGTACTCATCATTGTAACTCCATGAGGATATAATTCACGGTTTAAATGTGATAGGGCAAAACTTTGAACAGGTCCAATGGCAAAAGTTGAACCGATGATAACTGGAGCATATAATAAAGTAATCAATAATAGTGAATGCACATCTCTAGTTAAGCCTAAAATTAAAATAAATATCATCATTAAAGCAAATCCAAATGGAAAAATAATTTTTCCGCCTTTAAGATCATATATTTTTCCCGCAATGGGTGATAAAATGCACGAACACATAACGGCGGGGAATAAAACAAGTGAGGCCATAAAGGCTTTAACTCCTAATGAGTTTTGAATAAATAATGGTATAATGATATTCATTGAAAACACTAACATTAAAGCTAAAATATTTAAAATAATTCCCACTTGAAATTCTTTTACTTTTAAAGGTTTTAAGCTAATAAGAGGTTCTTTAATTTTATTTTGTCTTTTAACAAATAAAATTAAAAAGATAATGCCAATAATAAGGGCGGTTAAAGCGATGATAATATTACCAGAGAATATTGTCGACATACCATATAGAAGACCAATTAAAGTTAAACTGATAAACATAACGGAAATCGTATCTAACTTACAATTTTCTTCGCCACCACCTTTACCTAAAATAATGCTGGCTAAAATGAATTCTAAACAAGTAAGCGCACCAAAGACATAGAAAAGTAATGGCCAATTACCTACTGCGAGTAGGGCACCCGCTCCAATAATACTTAAGGAAGGCCCTAATGTAGTCATTGAACCCATAATGCCCATATAAGTTCCTATTTTGTCTTTAGGGACGACACTTAAAGTTAAGTTCATGCCAATAGGAATTAACATGCCTGTGCCTAAAGATTGGATAATACGTCCTGTTAAGAGAATTTCAAAATTAGGCGCTAGGGCACAAATAAATGAACCTAAAATTAATAGTCCAATGGTTGATAAAAATAATGGTTTAGTTTTAAATTTACGGTACATAAATGAAGAAATTGGTACCATAATTGCCGCTCCAAGCATATAAGCGGTTGTAAGCCACTGGACAGTGGAAACTGATACGCCAAAAGATTTCATAATTGGTGTAAAAGCAATGTTTAAAAAGGTTTCATTAAATGTTGCTAAAAAAGATGCGAAAGCGGTAACAATTAAAATTAATAAAGGTTTTTGCGTTTTCATAGTTTTCTCCTTTCCCAAATTAAGCCAAAAAAAACACACAAGTAGCTAGCTCATCTGTATCAGTAAGCGTAGTGCTACTTGTGTCTTCGGGCTTAATTTACGCATTTAATTTTATCAAAATTTAAAATTTAAGTCAAGCTAATGATTTGCTTTTATTTAGCTTTTACGTTATAATTGTAGTGCGAGGTGAGGCTTTTGGAAATTGATATTACGAGATTAAAATCCGGATTAGACAGTTTTATTCCAGTGGATATTATTTATTCTTTTAAAGAAGCTGAGCTTAAAAATAGTGGTATTTTAAAACTAGATGATGTAAAAATAAACGGCGAAATTTCCAAAAATAGTCTAAATGATTATAATATAAGTATAATAGTAAAAGGAACGATGGTTTTACCTTGTTCTTTAACTTTAAAACCAGTAAATCATGACTTTTCCTTAAAAATTGAGGGAAATTTAACGGAAATGCTTGAAGAAATTAACGAAAAAGAAAAAAACAATCAAAAAACTATTGATATTTTTCCAATAATATGGGAAAATATATTGATGGAAATTCCCATTAGAATTGTTAGTGATGACGTAAGTGACGTTAAAACTAAAGGTGATGGTTGGGAACTTGTTACCGATGAAAAATCAGGTAATCCTACTTTAGCAAAATTAAAAGATTTATTATAGGAGGTGTTTACTATGGCTGTACCAGCTAGAAAAGTAAGTAATACTAGAGGTAGAAAACGTCGTACACATTATAAAATAAATGAAAAAACTACTACGACTTGTCCAAAATGTGGGGCAGTTATTAAGCCACATAGAGTTTGTCCAAAATGCGGAACTTATAAAGGAAAAGAAGCCGTAAGCGTTAAAGAAAAAGCTGAATAAAAAAATCACAATTTGATGTGATTTTTTTAATTGGTATAACGCATATTTTCATTTGAAATATTAAAGATAAGACCCATGGCAATCATATAACTAAGTAAGCTTGATCCACCATAGCTTATAAATGGTAAAGTAATACCTGTAATTGGAAGCAGTCCAAAGGTCATTCCGATATTTTGAATTTGTTGATAAATAAGCATACCGGTGACGCCAGCAATAATATATTTATTCACTAATTTATTTGTTTTAACCGCTAACATGATAAGTCTAATATCAAAAAAAGTAATAAGTCCTAACAATAAAACAGAACCAATAAAACCAAAGTGAGTAGCAAATACAGCAAAGATAAAATCTGTTCCGGCTTCTGGAAAGTAAATAGGATTGCTATTCCATCCATGACCAAATAAGCCTGCTGAGCCAATGGAGCTTAGACTGTTTTCTAGTTGATAACCGCTTTGATTTGACCAGTCTAAAAGTCTATCTACTCTAAGAAAAAAACTAGTACCAAAAATATTAATAAATAGGTCTTGGCTAATAAAATAAGCACCTAAAACAAGGAGAACAAATGAACCTAAGATACCAAATAAAATTAAAAACCAACGATATCTAATACCAGAAACGAATAACATAATTAAGGTAATTAATAGATATATCAAAACAGCGCCAGTATCGGGTTCTAAAAAAGTTAAAATGCTTGGAACTAATACTATTAAAATAACTTTAATTAAGAAGAAAAATTCTTCAGCAATACTAGGATTAGGGAAATCTTCATTAAATTTGGAAATAACTGAAGCGAGAGTGATAATTAAAATTATCTTCATAAATTCGCTCGGTTGAATAGTTCCTAGTCCTTTAATTTCATACCAACATGTTGCATCATTAATTGATGTGCCGAAAAAAAACAGTCCTAGTAATGATAAAACTCCAAATCCATATAAAAACCATGAAAGCCGGTAAATATGAGTATTGCCAATAGTCATAACTAAATAAGCTAAAGCAAATCCACCAATATACCATAGAATTTGCTTGTAAGGTAGATCATCCATATAACTTGGTAAGATACTAGTAGCCCCATATAGAGTTAAAACACTGATAATGAAAAAAACAAATATGGGAATTAAAATAGTTTTATCAATTTTATACTTTGAAATATTTTTCATAGTATCACCAATAAATATAATACACTAACTTTGATAAATATACAATTATTATAAAAAAAGTTTTAAAAAAACTTCAAAATATAGTATAATTATATATGGGTGATATAAATGATCTGGCAATATATAGTTATAATTTTAGTTTTATTAATAATTGCTTTGGCTATTGTTAAGTCAAAAAAGAAAGATTTTAAATTAGAAGCTAATAAGTTAGTCCAATTTTTAGGTGGTAAAGGCAACATTATTGATTATGAGGTAAATAATTCACGTTTTGTAGTGAATTTGATTAATATTGATTTGGTAAATAAAGAAGCTATTCAAAAAATGGGCGCTCAAGGTATTGTGGAAATCGACAATCAATTAAAAATTATTTTTGGCGATGATGCCAAACAATTAAAAAAACACATTGATGAACTAAAATAGTTCTTTTTTTTGCAATAAACCCCTTAATTCGACAAAATACGACATTGATAATTATTATAATAATTTTAGAGGTGAAAGCATGGCTGCAGAGCAAATGGTTTTAGATGTGTTACATGTTTTAGTACCATTTTTACTTTATTTATTCTATATTGCATATACGAAAAAAATTGATGATCGTGAAAACGAATTATTTTTAGTTTTTATAACGTTTACAGCTTTGTATATTGTTTTGAAATTTAATAAACCAATTTTTGAGAATATACCAATGTTTTTAGTCAATATTCCGTTACTAGTATCTTATGTTAAACGAAATAACATTGCAATTCTCGTGTCATCAAGTGTGGCAATTTTATATTATTATAATTTTTATCATGGCTATTTGATTTTTATAACTGCGATTTATCTGTTATATTATTTTTTATATAAAGTAGTATTTAAAAAAATACATGTAAAAATTTTTTTAGCGTTATTATCCTTTATATTAGTCTTTTTTGTCGGCGCGTTAGGTATCTATTTAGGAAATAATCTATTAATTTATGTTTTGAAATTAGTTTTAGATGGGGCGTTATTTTGGTTTATATCATATATAATTATATATATGCTTATAGAGGTAGAGGATATTTTAAAAATTAAAGTTTTGGCTAGAGAAATTGAACATGATAAGCAGTTAAAAACAACTTTATTTCATCTCACTCATGAAATTAAAAATCCAATTGCTGTCTGTAAGGGTTATTTAGATATGATTAATCCGCAAAATGTAAAACAAACAGAAAAATATGTTGCCATTATGAAAGATGAAATCAATAAAACTTTGATTTTATTAGAGGATTTTTTATCGATGAATAAGGTAAAACTTAATAAAGATATTTTAGATATAAACTATTTGCTGAGTGATTTTATTAAAAACTATGAGCCTTATTTTAAAGAAAATAAAATTAAAACTGATATTAAAATCAGTGAGGATGAAGTATTTATAAATGGCGATTATAATAAACTGTTCCAAGTTTTATTAAATATTATTAAAAACAGTATGGAAGCCTTGCAAAATAATCCTCAAATTAAAATATGGACGGATATTAAACAAGATAACTTTTTGATATATATTGAAGATAATGGTAAGGGCATTAGTGAAGAAGTTTTAGAAAAGATGGGCGAACCTTTTTTTACTACTAAAATAAACGGAACAGGACTTGGAGTTTCTTTATCGATGGGAATTATTAATGCTCACGATGGCAATTTAACATATGAATCTAAAGAGGGTAGTTATACTAGAGCAATAATTACTTTGCCAATAATTGAGATATAAAAAATAGCCTTTAATGGGCTATTTTGTTTCGGGATAGTATTCAGGATTGAAATTGTGATTAGTAGTATCTAACTTTAAAAGAGTGGCTGTATCAATTAAGAAAAATTTATGAAGTAATACATTACTTTTATCAGTTGTTACAGGATCATCCCAAGTTAAATCTAAATTTAACCATTTGTTATTTAAA
>CANRBD010000004.1 GCA_947628765.1 uncultured Bacilli bacterium | reverse complement strand
ATAGAAATAGAATGGAACATTGAATTTTAAGAAATAATGATATTTTTGGACTTTTCCTATTCCTGCACATGGTGGTGCCGATAGTGGAGCTTATTATACAAATATTAAAGAATCTGATTTAAATTTACAATTAAGCCGCCGAATTATGAAGGCTTTAAAAAGTGATGGAGCGACTGTTTATTTGACCCGTTATGATGATTATGATTTATCAGTAAATAATGCTTATCATCGTAAACGTAGTGATTTATCTAGGAGAGCTAATATTATTAATAAATCCGGTTGCGATATGTTTATTTCTGTTCATTTAAATGCTTCGGATGCCGAGTCATGGTATGGGGCTCAAGTATATTATGATAATATTAATCCTGAAAATGTCAAAATAGCAGCTATTTTTCAAGAAGAGTTAGGACGTTATTTAAATACTAATCGCAAATATAAAGAAAATAATACTAAATATATGCAGCACCGCATTAATAGACCAGGAATTTTATTAGAAGCAGGTTTTTTATCTAATCCTAATGAACGATATTTGCTTAAGAAGACATCTTATCAAGACAAAATTGCCGAAGTGGTCAGAAAATCGGTAGTTAAATATTTTAATAGTTAAAACTTATGAAAATGTGTTATAATTAATAGTAGGGTGATTATATGGCGGGAATGGACCATAAAATATTCAAAACTATTGATGAACAATTAGAAATTTTAAAATCGAGAGGTCTAGTAATTGACGATGAGCAACAAGCAAGAGAAATACTTTTTAAAGAAAACTATTTTTTTATCAGTGGTTATCGACATATGTTTACAGTACCTGGAAATAAGAATCAATTTTTAGAAGGAACAAAATTTAAAGAGTTATATGCAGTTTTTACGTTTGACCGTCAAATTAGAAACACTTTTTTTAAAAACATTTTGATTGTTGAAAATAATATAAAATCAATTATCAGTTATCAACAATCAAAGAAATATGGTTTTAAAGAAAAAGATTATTTAAATCCTAATAATTTTATTGAAGATAAATTAAGTCAAAGACATGTCAGTGATATTTTAAATAAAGTGCGAAGACAAATAAGAGTTAATGGCCGAAAGCATTCTGCTACAATGCACTATATTGATAATTATGGATATATTCCAATGTGGATTTTAGTTAAAGTTTTATCTTTTGGAACAATGTCAGAATTTTACAGCATTTTAAAAAGAGAAGACCAACAAGATATTGCTGAGGCTTATAATTTGGATGCTGAAACTTTAGGAATATATTTATCAATTTTAGCTAATTTTAGAAATGTATGTGCTCATGAAGATATTTTATATGATCATCGTACGCAAAGAATGATTCCTGATAATAAATATCATTCAATTTTAAATATTCCAAAGGAAGAAGATATTTATGTTTACGGAAAAAACGACTTATTTAGCCTAGTCATTATGTTAAAATATTTATTAAGGGCAGATGAATTTAATGATTTAATCGGTGAACTTAAATACGAAGTTACGGTATTAGATTCTATTGTTGATACTGTTCCCCTTGAAAGTATTTTGAATAAAGTTGGTTTTCCAAGTAATTGGTATGATATTAGAGGAATAAAATAGGAGGAAAATATGCGCGAAAAAATTATAATATTATTTGCAGTTTTAATTGCCGCAGGTTTAGGGGTAGTAGGAACTTTATATTTTACTGATAGTAAAGAAGTAGTACAAACAACTAGTAACCATTCAAATGTAACGGTGAAAGAAACAAATACGATTACAGATGCTGTCGATAAAATATACGATGCCGTAGTTTATGTCGAATCTTCAAGACGTGAACGTGCGATTAGTTCTGGATCTGGATTTATCTATAAAAAAGATAGTAAATACGGATATGTTTTAACCAACAATCATGTTGTGGCTGAAGCTGATAAAGTTAAAATTACGACAGTAAGTGGGGAGGAAGTAGAAGCTACAGTTTTAGGAACTGATAGTTATGCTGATTTAGCGGTTCTTAGAATTTCAGCTGATGTTGTTACTAATGTTACTAGTATTGGTGACAGTACAAAATTGAAAATTGGTGATACGGTATTTACTGTAGGTACACCAATCGACAGTCAGTATATGGGAACAGTGACTAAAGGCATTTTGTCTAGTGAAGCTAGAACAATTACCGTTAATAGTGATGACGGGGTTTATATGATGGAAGTGCTCCAAACAGATGCTTCAATTAATCCAGGTAATAGTGGCGGACCATTAGTTAATATTAATGGCGAAGTTATAGGTATTACCTCAATGAAATTAGTAACGGCAGAAATAGAGGGTATGGGCTTTGCTATTCCAATTGAAGTGGCTATGAGTAGTGTTGAAAAATTAGAAAAAGGTGAAAAAATTCAAAGACCATATATTGGTGTTTCGATGTTTGATGCTAGTAACACTGCCATGCTATATCGCAATGATATGCGACTAGATGATTCTATTGATGAAGGAGTAGTTCTTGGTGAAATTGAAAAAAATTCACCAGCCGATGCAGCTGGATTAGAAGCGGGCGATGTTATTATTAAAGTAGATGATGAAAAGGTAACTAATTCAGCTCATTTTAAATATATTTTATATAAACATGAAATAGGCGATGAAGTAACTTTGACCATTAGTCGTGATGGTAAAGAAAGTAAAAAAACTTTAAAATTAAATAAAGCATTAGAGGATAATTAATCCTCTTTTTTATAACAAAAAAAGATGGTAGACATCTTTTAATGAAGCTCTTTACAGATTCCAGGAGCGGGCTCGTAAAAGCAATGATTTTTATATTTACCGGCTAAGTCTTGATCCCACCAAGTAGCTTTACAAGATTGATTGGGACTAGGAGCATAAAACCATAAAGCATTAGTCGCTGGATGATAATACTCGCCTTTAATTACACGGTCAGCTAAGTTTTGTTCTAGGGTAGTGGGATTACTAAAAAATAGCGGACTATTTATGCCGGTAAAACCACCAGGATTTTGATAAATAACTTCGGAAATGGTTCTCGTATTAGTAAATGTAAGGCAGTTAGAAATACCTCGGTTTACAATAACATTTCCGACCATAAGCATTCCTAAGTCGCCTTCACCGACAGCTTCCGCTCTCATTAAACGCGCTAGTAAATCGCGTTCTTTACTTGTGTGCTGGATAATAGACATTTTATCACCTTATTATAATATATGAAAAAAAAGAAAGTTATTGAATAAAATTAGGTGATGTGATATAATTAATTTGCCGGAAAAATTAGGGGAATAGTTCAGCTGGTAGAACGTCGGTCTCCAAAACCGAATGTCGTGGGTTCAAATCCTGCTTCCCCTGCCATGGAACATAAGGCTTTAAGCCTTTAAATACATAGAGAATTGATATAAATATCGATTCTTTTTTGTGTACCTAGCCACCTTCAATATCCCCCAAAGGTGGCTAAATTTTTATAGAAAGGATTTTGTTAACTGGGTATTTTTGTTTACAAGTCATTTATATGCATTTATTTAAGCAATGTCGTGTATTTTTGTTGACTTTTACACGACAATAGTGTAAAATGAAGATGAGGTGAGATAAATATGTTATATAATCATTCAGAAATAAAAAAACTATATAAATCTGATTATCAAATTAAAAAAGCCATAAGTGATGGGAAATTATATAAACTGGATAAAGGAGTATATTCTGATAAAAACATTATTAATCCTTTAATAATTTATTCAAAAAAATATCCTAGTGCTATTGCTACAATGGATACAGCTTTCTATTATTATGATTTAACTGATGTTATTCCTAAAAAAATATGCCTATCTACGCCAAGTAATTTTAGACATATAGATAATGATGATATAAAACAAATTTATGTACCAACTCAAAAATTAAATCAGGGGAAAACTGAAATTGAAATAGATGGCGAAAAAGTAAATATGTATGATAAAGAAAGACTTTTAATCGAACTTATTAGGAAAAAAAATCAAATGCCTTTTGATTATTATAAAGAAATTATCTCTAACTATCGGAAAATAGCTGATGATTTAGATATGTATAAAATTGATGAATATTTGGCCTTATATAAAAATAATGTTAATTTATCCGATACTTTATTAAAGGAGGTATTCTAATGAATCTAAAAGAAACAATTACTGCTTATCAAAACAAAGGTTATAAGTTTGAAGAAGCTGAGGCAAAGGTTAGCCAAGATATAGTTCTTGCTAAAATTGCTAATAGTAAATATAAAGATAATATAACTATTAAAGGTGGTGTTGTTATGCATAATATTTCTAATGATGTTCGTAGAGCCACACGTGATTTAGATATAGATTTTATTAAATATTCTCTCGAAGATAACTCTATTAGAAATTTTGTTGAGGCGTTGAACAATGAAAATGATGACATAAAAATAAATATTAAGGGTAGCATTGTTCCTTTACATCACCAAGACTATGATGGGAAACGAGTTTATATTAAGATTAGTGATAATTATCAAAATGTCATAAATACCAAATTAGATATTGGTGTTCACAAATTATTCGATTTAAAACAAAATGAATATTGTTTTGATTTAAGTTTAATTAATAAAAAAGTTAATTTGCTTATAAATTCGGTGGAACAAATATTCACAGAAAAATTAAAATCTCTATTAAAATTAGGCTTTAGATCAACAAGATATAAAGACATATTTGATTTTTATTATCTAATAAACACTGTAGGTTTAAATAAAGAAAAATTGATGGAAAGTATAACTATTTTAATTTTTAATGATGATTCTATGCGAGAAAATTCTATTTCTGATATTTTGAATAGACTAAATAATACATTAAAATCCGAACAATATATTAATAATTTAACTGATCCTGTAATAAATTGGTTAGATATTCCAATTGATAAAGCAATTAATTCTGTATTAACATATATTGCTGAATTAGAAAAAGAACCTATAAATGTATAATATATTAAGAACTTTAGCATCCATTTAATGCTAAATTTTATATTGAATAATTTTAAAAATATATGTTAAAACATTAAGCAATGAGGATAATATTATGGTAAAGGTAGACATTTTGTTTTGTGGACAATATGCGTAGAAAACGAGGAAAAAACTGCCACAAAACCTGCCAATTTAATTACAATATAATAAAGGAAACATGAATTTATGATATGCATGATGATAGGTGGCATGTAATAAAATTATATAAAGAAATAGTTTATTGTTAAAAGGCAGTAAAACAACATCATTCACAACGACTATTTTTGTTGAATTTATTGACATGGTGTAGTTTTGCCGATATAATATTGTGTAGGTAGTACATACATGTAAATTTAAATTGTGGAAAAAATTGGCACAGGAAAAAATTCAAAATTTATTTACAATTATAATATAACATGGTAATGTATTTGAAACAGGAGGTATGTTATGAAAAAAGTATTGTTCAGTTTAGTATTATTTGCTTTTTCATTTATGACTGTAAATGCTGAAGGCATTAATCTAAACGTAGATAAAAAGGAGGTAAAAGGTAACGATAATGTTGCTATTTCTATAAATGTAGATGAAAAAGCATCTTCATATAAATCTAAGCTAAGTTATGACCAAGATGTTTTTGAAGCTTTAGATGCTGATAGTTTTGAAGATGAAGTTGTATCATATGATGAAAATACGGATACTTTTACTTTTGCTGAAGGTATTAAAACTATTGATTTAACTTTAAAAGTAAAAGATAAAGTTAATGCGGGTAAGACAACGATTTCTTTATATAGTTTAAAGTCAGGTTCTTTAACTTTAGATAGTTCTGAAAAGATAACTGTTAAAGGTCAAGAAGTAAAAGAAGATACCAATACTTTATTAAATATTAAAGAAAATATGCCATATCTTTCTTTTATCTTTATTGTGCTTGGAGTTTTATTAATTATATTTATTGCTTATTATTATAATAAAAACAAAGACAAATTTGAAAAGAAAGAATTAACTATTGCGATTGTTTCAGGCGTAGTGGCGATTATTTTATTAGGTTTTGCTCTTTTAATTGTGACGGCTAAAAACGAAAATAAAAATGAAGAGAGTAATAATGCTGAATATATTTTGAAAGTAGCTAATGAAGAATTAGAGGAAACGGCTGATGAAAATTCTGAAATAAGTGAAGCGGTAAGCCAAGAAAATAAGAGCGATAACAAAACTAACAAAAAAACTACAAGTAAAGCTAAAGACGTTGTTTATGTTGCCAGCATAGATAATTTAGCTTCACAAACGGAGATTGTAGCTAAAGATGGTGAAGTTATTTTAACTTTTGATTTAAATATTAAACCAAAAGCTGATATTAAAGCGGTTGAAATAAATGGCGTTATTTATCCAGCTACTAAAGTGGGAAATAAATATCAAGTTAAATTAAAAGCAACTGGAAATCATGGTGATCGTGATTATACAATTACTAAAGTTGTTTTACAAAATGGTAAACAAATTAAAGTTAATAATAAAAAAGCTTCTGTTTATATTTTAAAAACAGTTCCAACCGTTGAAAATATTGAAATTAATGGTAGAGAAAAAGTTCCTGTTTTAACATTTGATGTTAAGGATCCTGAAAATGCTTTTGTTTCTGGAACTGTAGTTATGAATGGTGGCACGAAAACAATTGCACTTACAAGAACATCAGATACGGAAATTTTAAATGCCAGCAATGTTAAGGTAGGTAAAAATACTTATGAGCTACCTAAATTAACTGAAAACATGGATTATGATTTAGTAATCACTTTAAATTATGACTTAGATGATGATAAGAGTGATGCTGCATATTCTGATGCAGTAGAAGAAGAAAAAGCAGAAACTTTTGAAAGAGAGTATGAGTTTAGTCTTAAAGATCCACAACTTACAACTCCAGTTGATGATAATAAGGAATTAAAATTATCGTTTAAAAATGGCAAATTTTCTTATACTGATGTTGCAGAAATAACTATCGATGGGGATGCTTATAAGGTTACTAAAGATAAAGATACTGGGGTATATTCACTTGATAAAGCATTACTAAAAAAATGCCCTAACAAAGGTAAATGTAAGATTAATATTCAAAGTGTAAAAATTATCAAAGATGATAAGACAGAAAAAACTATTGAGGTAAATCAAGAACTTGATTATCTTTATTTAAAAAATGCACCAAAGGTTGATAATTTTGAAGCGGTTCTTGATAACAATGTATTAAAAGGTACATTTAGTATTACTGACACTGATGCAGCCATTACTTCAGGGAAGGTAATTCTTGCGAAAGATGGCAAAGAATATTCTTATGATTTAACAAAAGATGATTTAAAATCTTCATTTGAAAAAACAGTGAATCTTCCAATAGCTGGAGAATATACAGTGACTTTAGTGGTTAATTATGATTTAGGTGATGGAACACCTTTATCTTTAGAACCAAAAGCTAAGGATAAAGTGCGTCAAAATGTTATTGCTAGTATTACTAAAGTAACTGGTAATGAACAAACTGTCAAAAGAGGAACAAAAATAGATTTATCTTATACTATTAAGTCTAATACTGATGCTTCTATTACTAATATGACAATTAATGGCGAAGTAATTCATAGTGGTGATATTGAAAAACAAGCTGATGGAACTTATAAAGTAAAAGTTACGGTACCTGAAGTTCAAGAAGGAAAATCTGATTTAACAAGAGACATAGTTGTTTCACAAATAACTTATGGAAGCGAAACCGTGTCAGTACAAAACACAGCAACAGTAAATATCTTTAAGTTAGCGCCAACAATTACTATATTGGAAGCCAATTATAATCAAAAGACTTTATCTGGAACGTTTGATTTTACTGATCCTGATAAAGCGATTACTAAAGGCCAATTAATTATCGAAGGACAAGGTGATACCAAAACTATAGATTTAAGTGATGCTGACTTAGAAAATAAAACTTTTGAAAAATCATTAGATTTAGAAAAAGCTGGAGAATATACGGTTACTATAGCAATAACTTATGTTGGAACTAGTTACGATGGTACGAAAAAGTCTTCTAGCGCTAGTCAAATTGAAAAGAATATTGTAGCTTCTGTTACAAATGTAATTGCTGAACCAAAAGTAGTTACTAGAAATGGCAAGGCTAAATTAACATATACTATTCAAGATAATACTGAGAAGAAAGTAACCGCAATTACTGTAAATGGGCAATCTTTATCAGTAGAACAGGATAGCGAATATACGGTTGAAGTATCAGTGCCTAGCGAAGTTAAGCAAGATGGCAATAATTTAACTACTACTTTTACGGCTTCTGCTGTTACTTATGATGGTGAACCTATCTCTTTAACGGAAAATAAAGTAACTACTTTAAATGTAATGAAACAAAAGCCAACAGCTGGTGAATTGAATGCTAGTTCTCATGGCGGACGTATTAGCGCTAAATTTACTTATGACGACCCAGAAAAAGCAGTTATTGGAGCTAAATATCAAATCGATGATGATGAAGCTCAGGAAATAGAGGTATCTGGTGGAACCGGTTCATTTACTGATGAAAAGGTTAGAGACCCTAAGACTTACAATGTTAAGGTTACGCTTATTTACGACTTAGGTGATGGGAATACAAGTGATGAATCTGTTTATATGACAGGTGAAACAACAGTCGCTGTTGAGGCGGAAATTATTTCAGTAAAACCAGAAACAGAATATGTAAGTAAAACAGGTGATGTTGTATTAATTTATAATATCAGTAGTAACGTTAAAGATGATTTAAAATCTATTACGATTAACGAACAAGAATATAAAGATTCTCAATTAGAAAAACAAGAAGATGGCAGTTATAAAGTAATAATTGCTGGTCCACATGGTAATGCTGGCAGTAAAACTTTTAAAGCCACGAAATTAGATTATGGAAATAATAGAGTTTTTGAATTCGGCGAAAATGAAGCCAATAATGCAACTGTCACAATTTTAAAAGATGCTCCAACTATTGGTAATTTTACAGCATCATATAACTCTAGTAATGATAAGCTTACGGGGCAAGTATCTATAACTGAACAAAATTCAGATGAGGTTACAGTCCAAAGTGGTAAACTTACTATTACTGGTCCAGGGCTTGATAAAGCTATAGAAATTGACTTAACTGCCGAAGATTTAAAAGGAGAATTTACTAAAACTTTAGATTCTCCACTTCCAAAAATGGGAAAATATACTGTAGCTTTAACTATTACTTATAATTTAGGAGATAAAGATATATTTACAGACCCTCCTCTGGAAACAGCAATAAAACAAGAGTTAAAAGCGACTATTAACAAAGTTGAGGCTCCGTCAGCAGTTCCTCAAGATAGTATTATTACCTTAACATTTACAATAGAAGATAATACTGATGAACATGTTTCAAAAATTAAGTTTAAGGAATTTGAAGAACCTAAAACGGTAAAATATATTAGTGATAACACATACACAGTAGATTTTAATGCCGGTGAAGTAGCTAAAATGTTAGAATTTACTCCAACTGAATTAACTTATGATAAGGCTGGTTCTAAAAGTGTAAGTTATGAGACACAAAAAGTATATGTGTTAAAAGAAGAGCCTTCTATTGCCGAAGCACCTACTTATACTGACAAGCAAGCTACACTTAAAATTACCGATAAAGACAAAGCTAGAACTACAGCTCAAATGATATTTACAAAGGTAGATACTAAAGATTCTAAGCCACTTACTATATCATTTGATGAAAATGGTACAGGAACGGTTGATATTACTAATTTAGATAATGGTATTTATAATGTGGAAGTGGTAATTAGCTATGATTTAGATGGTGATGAATTGGCGTTAGACCAGTATACTGATACATTAAGAGTTCCTTATGAAAATGTATCAATTATTACGGATTATACGTCAGTAGTGGTAAACACTTTAAACTTAAAACAATTTGCTGGCAGTAAACAAATAATGTTAGAATTTACAGTAACTAATGATACGGCTGCCGATATTGAAAAAGTAAAGGTGGGCAATGATTGGTATCCTGTGGAAAATGCCGGTGAAAAAAATAAATATACAGTTACAGTTAATAAGCCAACTGAAAAAACCAACCTTCAAATATCAGAAATTGAATTTTCAACTAAAGTTCACAAAACTTTAGAAGACGGGCCACAAGTTTTAGTTAATAAAGATAAACCAACGGCTGAAGTGGTTTCGGATGCAATCGGTACTAATCCTATAACAGCTACGATTACGATTAAGGATCCAGATACTACTATTCAAGAAGGAACTAAAAAGGCTATTCTTAAAAATATTGATGATAACAAAGTTGTTGAAAGTAAAGAAATAACTGAGAATAGTGTTTCATTTAGTAAAGATATAGATGGCGGAAAAAGATATCAAATAGATGTTACGGCAACTTATGACAGAGTAGATGGCGAAACCCATGAAGAAGAGGTTATTGGTTCTTCAGGTCATATTGTAATAAATCCTGAAGTTAAAATGACGGGCTTTGATTTAGCCAAACAGGATACTTATCCTGGAGATAAATATTTTACAATCAAATTTGATTTTGAATCTAATGTCAAATTAGGTGGAGATATTAAGAATTTTGTTATCGATACTTCAGAATATGATAATTCTCTTCACGATCAAGGTAAAGATAATTATGAGCAAGTAGGCATAGAAAATCTTGGTCAAAAAACACTTACTGGGGTTTCATGTGGCGATTCAATAAGAGAAGAAAGTGAGAAAGATTATAAGACAACATGTAAAGCTAATTATGAAATACCTAATCAGAGTGGTATTATTAAGATAAAACCAGTATCTTACACTTATCTTACAAAGGAAGCTGAGAATGTAACTCCAGAAGTGACTAATGCTGATGGAAAACTTGTAGATATTACTAAGTGGGCACCAAAAATTAAATATACGACAGAAAATGATTGGGCTCATAAACAGGTAAAAGTTAAAATAACTATCGATGATACCGAGGGAATGCTTCAATTATTTGATAATGGCTCATATTATGATGCTGATTTAGGAGGTAAATACGCAACTAATAAAGTTACTGATTTACAAGGTGAAAAGGAATTAGTTTTTGATGTTAATGGCTATGAATTAAATAAAGCATATAGAATGTCAATTAGAGCTAGATTTGATAAATATCATGGTAATATTGTAGTGGATAAAAATAAACAAGAGCGTATTGAAGCAATTACAATCGCTAGTTATATTCACTTTATTACTGAAGCTGGCGAAGCATCGCTAAATGATATAGAATTGGTAACATCTGATGGAATTGATTTTGGTAGAAATCAATTTAGACAAGATGATGATGTTAGATTATCATTTAAGATTGATGGAATAGATGCTTATCAATCATTTAATCCTTCAAAGATTAAAATAGATACTAGCGATGAAACAAATGATAAATATCCAAAGGAATATACAATAAGCAAACAAGGTGATAAATATATTACTAATGAGCCTTTATCTGATTTGAATACTGGACCGCAAAATTTAAAAATAATTAGTATATATAGTGGGCAATATAGTGAACAACCGGTTACCCATGATGATACAATCGATATTGAGGTGCTTCCAGATATGCCGGCTAACGAAGCTTTAGATAATGAGTTATCTACAGTAAAAGCTAATGCGAAAAATAATTCCGATGAGATTAAAACGATTAATTATTCTTTAGATGATGGACTTAATCAGATTGAAGCTTCACAGGTTAAAGCATCTGAACCAGCGGTAGCTAAAGAAGAAGATGCAGCTATCGAATTACCTGAACAACAAACGGATGAAGATGAACCTGATGAAACCTATGAAGAGGATAAAGGAATAGTAGAATCAAAAACTGAAGATACAGCTATTAAAGAAGATGAAGTGGTAACCGAAGAAAAAATTACATCAGATACTGATCGTGAAGACAGTCAAGAAGCTTTAATAGCTTAGTTTAAAAACAAAGATTGAAAAAATCTTTGTTTTTTTTATAAAAAATGTTGACAAATCATTTTGTTATTAATATAATGTTAATAACAGGAACAAAAACCTGTTAAAAAATAATATTTTGTTATTAACAAAACATTAATAAGAGAGGAGAGGATATAGTGAAAAACTTAAGAATTTATACTAAAATGTTAATTGTGGTTGATATGGTTAATGGTTTTGTAAGGGGAGGGGTATTACATGATGAAAATATTGCCCGTATCATTCCTAAACAACTGAAACTAATAAAAGATTATAGTGGTTTAGTGGTATTTATCAAAGATACGCATCAAAGTAATTCGATCGAGTTTAAAAGGTTTGGCAACATGCCACATTGTTTAAAAGACTCTTTTGAAGCTGAATTAGTCGATGAATTAAAGCCCCTTGCAGATTTAGAAAAAGCAATTTCGATTGAAAAAAATTCCACTAGTTTTATGGAAAGCCCACAATTTAGAGATTTAGTAAGCAAACTTTCAAACATTAAACAAATTGACATTGTGGGTTGCTGCACTGATATTTGTGTTTTTAATGGCGCTATGGGGTTAGCTAATTACTGTGATGAACATAATCAAAATGTTGACATAAATGTTTATGAGGATATGATTGCTACTTATAGTGAAGCAGAAAGGCAAGATTATGTTAATGCAGCCAAGTTATTAATGGAGCAGCAAGGAATTCGTTTAATTAAATCAAGATAAAATTTTCGTTTTTGTTATTAACAAAAAGTTAAAAAGAAAGAGGCGGTAAAATGGAAAATAAAACTTTAATGACTGATTTTTATGAGCTAACAATGGCAGCAACTTATTTTGATATGCAAAAGCAAAATGAGCAAGTTTATTTCAATATTTTCTTCCGTAAAAATCCCTTTGAGGGAGGGTACACTCTTAGTGGTAATTTAGATGAAATTATCAAATATATTCAAAATTTTAAATTTAGTGTGGAAGAAATTAATTATTTAAAAAGTTTAAAGACTTTTAAACCGGAGTTTTTAAATTATTTAGCTGATTTAAAATTTAAAGGTGATATTTATGCCGTACCAGATGGAACCATGGTTTTTCCTAATGAGCCAGTAATTACAGTTAAAGCTGATATGATTACGGCGCAATTATTAGAAACATATTTATTAGCTGAATTTAATCATGGGGCATTAATTACAACGGCAGCTAAAAGAATAACCAATGAAGCTAAAAAGGATGGTAAGAATATACCAGTAATGGAATTCGGGTTAAGAAGATCCAAAGGGGCATTATCGGGGCTTGAAGCTAGTAAGCTCGCGTATATCGGAGGCTGCGCTGGAACTAGTAATACATATGCTGGTATGAAATATGGCATTCCAGTTCTAGGTACGATGGCACATTCTTTAATTATGGATTACGAGAATGAGTATGAAGCTTTTTTGAGCTATGCTAAAAGTAATCCTGATAATTGTGTATTTTTAGTGGATACTTATGATACTTTACGTAGTGGCATTCCTAATGCTATTAAAGTAGCTAATGATTTCTTAAAACCAAATGGTTATCAATTTAAAGGTATCCGTATTGATAGCGGTGATTTAGCGTATCTTTCAAAAGAAGCTCGTAAGATGCTTGATGAAGCAGGCTATCCTGAAACGACAATTTGTTTATCTAATGGTTTAGATGAGTATAGTATTCGTGATTTATTAAATGAAGGAGCTGTTATTGATTCACTTGGTGTAGGTGATAATTTGGCAGCGCCTAATGACCGTGTTGGTGGGGTATATAAGCTAGCAGCTACAGTAAAAAATAACCAAATAGTTCCGAAAATAAAAATTAGTGAAGACAACTTAAAAACGACTAATCCAGGCTTTAAAAAAATTTATCGCTTTTATGATAAAAAAACCGGTTATGCTTTAGGTGATGTGATTGCGTTAAACTATGAAAAAATTAATGCGAATAAATTTACTTTAGTTCATCCTGAACAATCTTGGAAACAAAAGACAATTAAAGATTATGAAGTTCGCGAACTTTTAGTACCAATTTTTTTAAATGGTAATTTAGTGTATCAAGAACCAACCTTAATAGAAAAACAAAAATATTGTGAAGCAGAATATCAATCTTTTTATCCGGAAATTAGAAGAATTTATAATCCATATGAATATTATGTAGATTTAACTGAAGAACTTTGTAATCTTAAAAGTGAATTGATTAATGAATATAAAGGAAAAAGTTTAGTTAAAACAAAAAAGTAAAAGGAGGATTAAGATGAAAACTTTTGAGGCAGTTAAAGAAACTGAAAATATAATTGATTTTATTCGCACATATTATAAAGAAAATAATTTAGGTGGGGCGGTTGTCGGTCTTAGTGGTGGTAAAGACTCAGCTGTCGTAGCAGCACTAATGGTAAAAGCGCTAGGGCCTGAAAATGTTATAGGAGTTACATTACCATGTCATTCTAAAGTTAAAGATACTGAAGATGCCAAATTAATAAGGGATTATTATGGCTTTGAACTAATCAATTTTGATTTAACAAAAATTTTTGAAGATTTTAAATTGGAACTAGGTAATTTTAATAAAGAAGACACAGTCAATAGTGATATTAATTTAAAACCACGTCTTCGAATGGCTACCCTTTATTATTTAGCGGCTTTATATAGTGTGATTAAGCAAAAAACATTTTTAGTAGCTGGAACATCAAACAAATGCGAATTATTTGTGGGATATTTTACTAAAGGTGGCGATTCAGTTTATGATATCGCACCCATTGCTGATTTTACCGTTGACGAAGTTATTCAAATCGGCGAAGTTTTAAATGTTCCAACAACAGTTTTATATAAAAAACCTAGTGATGGTTTATCAAATCAAACTGATGAAGAAAAATTAGGCGTTAGTTATAAAGAGATTGCTAGCTATATGGAAGATGAAAATTCGGTGGATAAAAAAGTGGCTTTAAAAATAAAAACGCTTCATCAAAATAGTCTTCATAAATTTAATATTCCTAAATATCAAAGAAAAAAATGAAAATAGGAATTTTTGGAGGTTCTTTTAATCCGCCACACAAAATGCATTATGATATTGCAATTAACTTGTTAGAAAAACATTATGTCGATAAAATCATTTATGTTCCTACCGGTAAACTTTATAATAAAAAGAATTTAGAAAGTAATTATGACCGATATAAAATGCTTAAGCTAATGGTTCAAAACATCTCAAATGTTTTAGTATCTAATTATGAATTTGGAGCTTTAAAGTATACTTATCAAACCTTAAATTATTTTCATAGGAAATACCCTAATGATGAAATATATTTTATTTGCGGGAGTGATAATTTAAAAACATTTAATACTTGGATGAGATATAAATATATTTTAAACAATTATAAATTATTAGTAATTAAACGAAATGATGATAATATTGATGAAATAATTAATAGATTTCAAAAATTTAAAAACAATATCGTTATAGCGAATATAAATTTGAATAATATTTCATCGACTAAAATTAGAGATTTGTTAAATAAAGGAGAAATGATACCGAATAATATGCTTAATATAAAAGTTTTAAATTATATACAAAGTAAACAATTATATATTAAGCAAGTTGAAAGGAGAGATGAATAAAATGGCTACATCAAGTATAGGAAAACCTATTAGGTTAAGTCCAAAAGGCATGCTAACAATAAATGCCATGCTTAAAAGAAATGGTTATAGAAATTCAAGTGATATTTTTACGAAAGATAATTACCAAGTTATTCAAAAGGAAAATTTAGCTTTAGAAGAATTCGATTGCTTGTTTTCCAAAGAAGCTCTTTGCGATATAAAACTAAATGATTTGCTACAAGAAATGGCTAATGTAAATAAATCTGATATTAACTATTTTTGTATAGAATTAGTTCCAGATTTTTTAGATAATGATATCGCTAATAGCGAGGACTTAAATGAAAAAATGAAATATTGGGGGACAAACTTGCATATCAAATATGCTAATGGAAAAGAAGATCACTATAAGTATCTCCATTTATTTGACAATGTGAATGATATTCAAGCAGATGGAAAAACTCTTTTAGAACATGCTTCACCTTACAGTAGAGAATATGAATATTTGAATATAGAGAAATTCATGATTAAACCAATATATAGAACTGTCCGTTATACAAAAAATTTTACAGGAGTTATTTTAGATAAAGATATAGAAAATATTATCTGCCATATAGATTTAAAATATTGTTTTTCGAAAGATAGCGATTTTAATCCGCATGATGGCATTGGACTAGCAGTTTTAAGTTGCATTAATAAAGAAAAAACAATAAATAACCATGATGTTAATCTTCAGTTAAAACTTTCTTTATATTGATAAATATGATATAATCATATTGTTAAAAAGTAGGTGAATAAGTATGGAATATAAAAATGAAAAAGAATTTTTACAAGCTTATGACGCTAATGCTTTTGAAAAATTATCGATGACGGCAGATATTTTAGTTATTAGTGTTTCCAATCAGAAACAGGATAATTACCGCAAAAACAATAAAAAAATGATGAGTGTTTTACTAGTTAAGCGCGATAGTTATCCATTTAAAGATAAATGGTGTTTACCTGGTGGATTTTTAAATCCGAAAAGTGAAACTTTAGAAGAGTGTGCGAAAAGGGTACTAAAGAATGAAACTAATTTATCAGATATTTATTTAGAACAATTATATACTTTTGATGATGTAACTAGAGATCCCAGAATGCGCATTGTTTCGACAGCCTATATGGCCTTAATTGATAAAAACAAATTAAAAACACCACTTTTAAAAAATGCCAGCTGGTTTTCAGTGATTTCTATTTTAGAAAAAGATAACATTATACAATTTACTTTGGATAATGGTGAAGAAACAATAATGTTAAAAGTTAAAAAAATATTAAAAGAAAAAACGGCTAATAACTATATATATGAAACAGTGGAAAATAAGCATCTAGCTTTTGATCATGATTTAGTTATTGTCACTGGACTAGAACGCCTTAAAAATAAAATTGAATATACGGATATTGTGTTTAATATGATGCCCAAGTATTTTACTTTAGGTGAACTGCAGCAAGTTTACGAAATCATTTTAAACAAAAAATTACTCGATCCAGCGTTTAGACGAATTATTGAAAAAAAGGTAGAAAAAACCGATAAAATGACTGAAGGTGAAGGACATCGACCTAGCCGTTTATTTAAGTACAAAGTCTATTAATTAATAGGCTTTTATTTATTGACAGTAATTTTAGAAATTGATATAATTTTATTAATAAAGAAGGGTAGCTATGGATGAAGATTTTTTTGATTATTTAGTAGCGACAAATCAAGTTGATAACATTTTAGGTTATAAAAATTCCGATATTGTTAAAGCGTTATGTTTATGTGCTGAGGATATTCTAAATAATAATTTAACTCATATAAATGAGATTACCAATATCAAAATTAACGAAATTTTTGATAATCGATATGAAATAACAGGTTATCTAATTGAAGGAAAAATAAAGAAACAATTTGCTATACGTTTTGATTTTACTGGTAGTGGCTATCAAAATGAAGAAATAGTTTTATTTGAATAAAGATGGAAAAGAAGGGGTAAGCAATGCTTAGATTTGAAAACAAGGTTGTAATTGTAACAGGTGGTACTAGAGGTATTGGGTTAGAAACTGTTCGGGCTTTTTGTGAGCAAGGGGCGCATGTAATTTTATTTGGTTCTAAAAGAGAAACGGTTTTAAATGCTCTTCAGATACTAAAAAATGAAAATAAGGTGGCTCAAGGTTATTGCCCAAACCTTAGTGATTTTGAAGAAGTTGCAAATACTATTAAACGAATTTATGCCGATTATGGCCGAGTTGATATTTTAATTAATAATGCCGGTATTTCTGCTAGTAAAAGAATTGAAGAAACAACAGTTTCAGATTTCGAGAATATCATGGATATAAATGTTAAAGCAATTTTTAATACTTCGAAAGCGGTAGTACCGTATATGAAAAAGCAGCATGCAGGAGTTATTTTAAATACTAGTTCAATGGTCAGCATTTATGGACAACCATCCGGGGCTATTTATCCAGCTAGTAAATGTGCCGTTAATGGTATTACTAAATCTTTAGCTAGAGAGCTCGCACCATTTAATATTAGAGTAAATGCTGTAGCTCCTGGAATTATCAATACAGACATGGTCTCATCACTTCCTAAAGAAATGATAGAACCACTTGTTAAAACTATTCCTTTAGGGCGTATTGGTGAACCAAGGGATATTGCAAATGCATTTTTGTTTTTAGCTAGTGACATGGCTAGTTATATTACAGGCGTTATTTTGTCAGTCGATGGCGCGGCGAGAAATTAAAGGAGAGGTGAATATGGTATATACAAATTTAATTTTGACAATAATTGTTGCAGTAATGGCATGCTTTTTTGGATATAAACTAAATAAAGTTATGTTGGCCTTGTTTGGTTTTATTGCTGGATATAAACTAGGAACAACGTTAGCAGCAGCACTAACTTTAGGCTCTGGCTTTACAATGGTTTTAGCTATAGTAATTGGCCTTATATTTGGTTTTGTATCTTTTAAATTATATTTAATTGGAGTATTTCTTACTTGCCTTATGCTTACATATATTTTGTGCCAAGCAACTATTGATGTTCCAAATTTAAAGCAAATTTTAGGACTTGTCTGCGGAATAATTGTAGGAGTTTTAGGTGTAATGTTTACAAAACCAATCATTATGCTTGCAACAAGTTTGGGCGGTTCTTTCTTACTAGTAGATAGTGCTTTAGGTTTCTTTGGTTTAGCTAGTCCAGTTGTTAATATCGTTGCTGGTTTAGTAATCGCTATTATTGGTTACCAATATCAGTCTAAAACAAACCCAGATGAATCATAGTCATGGCAAAGTTAGATGAAAGTTTACTATATCAAATATATGCTATAGTAGAAGAAATACCGGAAGGTAAAGTAGCTACTTATGGACAAATTGCGAAATTATCCGGTCATGATAAAAATGCGCGATTAGTTGGTAAAGCTCTTTCTTTGGCTGATTATTATGGCGACTTTCCATGTCATCGAGTCGTCAATCATCAAGGACGTCTAGCGCCCAATTTTACTAATCAGCGCGAGTTGTTAGAAAAAGAAAAAGTCATTTTTAAAGAAAACGGTTGTGTCAATTTGAAAAAAAGCGGTATTAAAATATAGACCGTTTTTGTTCTTATTATAATTTGGAAAAGAATCGCAGACATGATATAATATAAATAGAGGAGGAATGTTATGCAAGCTTTTAAAACATTTATATCAGTATTACTGACATTGTTAATTATGATAATGCTTTATGTTTTATTTATTCTAGGTAATATTAGTTCGTTTTTTAGCTCTGATAATATTCAAAAAGCAGTTTCCAATATCGATGTTACCCATGAGATTAGTAAAATGAAAAATAGCTCATTAACGGCAGGCGGGAAAGCGGAAATTATTGATATCGTTGATACCGCCTATGAAGAAGCAAAAAATCATGGAATTAGTACACAATTAGTTGATGAAATGTTTAATTCAAAAGAAGTAAAAATGTTTTTAGGGAAAGCCGTTGGTAATACCACGGACTATGTAATTAACAATAAAAAAGAAAAGAAACTTATGAGTGATGATTTTAATAAAATTTTAGATGAAAACATCGATAAATGGCTTCAAAAAGCGGATATACAAATTAGCGATTCAAAAAAAGAAGTATTATTAATTCGAATGAAAGAAGCTAGTAAAGGAATTATTGATACTTTACCTAGTGAAGAAGTAATTAATAATAAAGTAGATGACAGTATTCTTAATAAAATTAGATTAATCTTTAGTAGTGAAGTTAGAGTTGGCTTAGTTATCGCTATTTCTATGATGTTAATTTTGTTATTTTTCTTAAAAAAGAGGGAAGCAAAATGGTTAGTTTATTTAGCAATGGCTGCTTTAATTGCTGGTCTAGTAACAATAGCTACAGGCTTTATGATTAACGATATTTTAGACTTAGTACTTAAAGAATATAATTTGTCATTTATGATGAATAGCTTTAGTGTTACTTTTGCCCATAATATTTTTATTACAGGGGCAGTATCAAGTGTTATTGCTTTATTAATTTTCCTTGTTCATATGATTATTCAAAAAAGAAAAATCTCAGCTTAATGAGATTTTTTTGTATTTAATTTATTTTTAATAAAAGCATAAATAATAGGTAAAATGGAAATTAAGACAATAGCGATAATAATTAAACTAAAGTGATTAGCTACAAACGGAATATTTCCGAAGAAAAAGCCTAAACATAAGAATAAACTTACCCATGTAATAGCGCCTAAAGCATTAAAAGTAATGAATTTTTTATAGTTTAGTTTGCCCATGCCTACGACAAAAGGGACGATTGTTCTAATTATAGGCATAAATCTAGCAATAAACACGGCTAAGCTACCATATTTCGCAATTAAAGCATCAGCTTTTTCGAGATTTTCTTGTTTAACTAAGGTAAATTTTTTATTATTAACAATTTTTCGGCCTAAGTGTTTACCAATTTCATAATTCACGGTATCACCGATTATTGCGGCTATAATAATTAAAAGTAATAGAATAAAAATATTTAACTGACCAATACCGGCAAAGGTACCAGCGGCAAAGATTAATGAATCTCCTGGTAAAAAAGGTAAAAAGACCAAACCGGTTTCACAAAATATGACTACAAACAGTAGTAAATAAACAAGCGGTCCAAATTCATTTATAAACTGGCCAATATATTGATCACAATTTAAAATAAAATCGATGATAATCATGGTATACCTCCTAATTTCAGCATTTTCATTATATCATATAATTAATAAAACTCAAAAAAAGTTTGACTAATACATACTTTAGTAATATAATAACATCGATATTGAAGGGTGGCATTTTCATTGAGGGAGCAAGTTTTAAATATTTTGGACAATTTATTAAGAGAAGAATTAAAAATTTATGGGAATTTATTGGTTATTAATAGTATTAATGACAATAAGGAGTTATTCGATTGCTGTCTTAAAGAGCTTAAGATTTGTACTCTTCGTGAGCAAAACTATATAGATCAAATTGATTGTCCACCTAATTTACTTAAAGCATGTACTAATATTTTATTAATAAATTTACCAAAAACAATTAGAGAAAAATACCCATATATTAATATTGAACTTAACTATCAAAACATTAAATTAGAAACTGATGTTGAATGTATTTATAAACGTATCAAAAATATTTTAGATATAAAAACAAATGAGCTTGCGCTTCAACATAATGAAAAAATTTCTAATGAAAAACCAGCTATTTTAGGAGTAAAACAGGTTATTGATTTAGAAAAAGTGCGCACCAATATTAATATTATTAAATTGAAACATGTAAATAGTTATCTCGACAAACCAAATTTTGATGAGGCAAACTTAAACTACTATAAATATATATTGATTCATCAAACAAAGGAAATTACAGATAAACTAATAGCTGCGAACATGGATATAGAAAAGTTACCTAATTTAACTGAAACCCAAGCGGCAAAAGAATTAGGACTTTCCCTTTTAGAATATAAGGCGCATAAAGAATTTTTAATTTTACAAGAACTTAGCGAAGTAATTATAAATTTAGAGCTTGGAATTTTAGATGAAAAGTTTTTTAATGGCTTTGGGAAGCTGATGTTAATAAATCTTTTAAACGAACTTTCTGATGCTACATTAAGACATTATTTAAATATTTTTGATAAAAAATATACATGGACAAACGAAAATAATAAAAAACAAATTTTAGACATTATTCAAAATGTTTTAGAAAAGAAGGAAGTAAAAATGATAGAAAAAACACATAATGAACCTTGCGTGGCAATACCACCTCAAATCATGCATGCGTTTGTTTCACTTATTAAATTGTCAGAAATTATATATGATAAACATCAAAGATTATGGCAGTTAGATAGAGAAGGAAAAAAACAGAGTGAGGAATATAAACAGATTATCCATGAACTTGAGAGTTATCAAACATTTCAAATGGAAATATTAGATAAATTAGAATTAAATGAGGATATGCTTACAGTATTAATGCCAATAGTAGAAAATGAACTTCCCTTTTTCTTAAAGGAGACTAAGCTTAATCATTTTGATGGTTATCAGTTTTCATTTCCTCTAAAGTTTAATAAAAAATGTGAAAGTATAAAAGAAAGATTATATAATTTAATTCCTAATTTAGATCCAAAATTTAAATCATTGGCCGCCGATAGCAAATATGCTTATTACATTCATAAAAATCTATTATTGTCAGTATTTGTAAAAGAACAAAATAATCAAGAAGCTACAAAAGTAAAACAATTATATGAGGAAAGT
This sequence comes from uncultured Bacilli bacterium, assembly GCA_947628765.1. Taxonomy (GTDB): domain Bacteria; phylum Bacillota_I; class Bacilli_A; order RF39; family UBA660; genus Coprosoma. The sequence continues at coordinate 869 of CANRBD010000004.1, read as the reverse complement.
TATCGTTATCCCATGCTTACAGAGGAATTAATTCTTACCAATTTTAGACCTGAACGTATTCCTTTAATGGATGATGATATTACTATGCAGTTATTAAATCTTAGTCGTCAAGTTTATTATTATATTAAAGATGAAGAATTATATGTTATTGGTTTAAAATTTTTATCAGAGTTATTTGAAAATAAAAAAATTAATGAAACACATTTTGGTTATCTTATGGCTAATTTAGATAAAATTTTAAGTAGTGTAAGTGCGGAAAATTTAAGTGGACTAAAAGACCATTTACAAATGCTTGAAGAAAATAATCTTGGGCATAAAAATAAGGAACGCACGCTAAAGCTTAATAGTTTATTTGAAAACAATCTTCCATATTATTTAAAGTAGAAAAATTTATTTTGGTTTTGTTCATAGGAATATGATATAATTATAATAAATGAAAGCAGGGATGTTATGCAGGAGACAAAAGTTTTATTTACTAGAAAATCATCTTTGGGAAAGACTTGTTTTCAAAAAATTAGTGAATTTATAAAATGGGCTTATGTTCATGAAGATGAAAAGCTAATCATAGATAGTGAAATAGAAAATATTCAAACTGAAGACTTATATAATTTACTAGATTTTATAAGGTTTTATAAGAAAGCCAAAAAAGGGATTCAAAAGCAAAGTGATCATTATAATGATTTATTATTAGATGAAAATATTCCCGAAGTTAAAGAAGCTTTAGGCGAATTAGTTCGTTTGAATAGTGGTGGAAAATATTTAAGAGCCACTTTAGCGGCTTTGGGCTATAGCAATTTAAAAAATGATAATGAATATAAGTATTTAGCGGCGGCTTTAGAAATTTTTCAAACATCAATTTTAATTCATGA
>CANRBD010000003.1 GCA_947628765.1 uncultured Bacilli bacterium | reverse complement strand
AAGAGCATTATTTACAAATGCTCTTTTTGTTTAATTTAACGACAGTTTCAATATGATAGGTCCTTGGGAACATATTAACAGGCGTTACCGAAAGGACATCATATTTTGCCTTTAATAAATCTAAATCTCGCGCTAAGGTAATGGGGTTACACGAAATATAAACTAAAGTATCCGCATTGAATTTTAAAATATCGCGGATATTTTCTTTTGTAAGCCCACTTCTAGGAGGATCAACAACTATTTTATCAGCTTTTAAATATTTAAGTTTTTGCGAAACATCACCGCATATAAATTCAACATTTTTAATATGATTAATCTCTTTATTTATATTGGCGCATTTAACGGCTTCTTTATTTATCTCTATACCAATTACGTTTTTAAAATATTTACTTAATAAAAGACTGATAGTTCCCGTTCCACAATATAAATCTAAAACGGTTTGTTCTTGATCAGGCATTAATTGATTAATAACAATATCATAAAGTGTTTCAGTCATTGTCTTATTAACTTGAAAAAATGAATCTTTGGAAATTTTAAAAGTTAAATCTTTTAATTTAGTAGTCACATAAGGACTACCTTTGATTAATTTATTATCCATATAAATGGTATCTACATGTTTGGCAATATTTGATACGTTCATCTTACCTTTAATGATAAGCATTAATTCATCAAAATCTTTAATTACAATTTCATTCACTTCTTTTAAATCTTCTTTATTTAAAAGTTCAATTATTTTATTTGTTTTAGAAGAAACTAATTCACAAGCTTTAATCGGAATAAAGTTATTAGAATTATTACTAAAATAACCAACTTTTTTATTTACTTTTAAAGTGATTTTATTGCGATAATGCATATTGTTATCATAAACTATTTTATTTATCGCAACATCGATTTTTCCAAACTTCGACAAAATACTTTGTAATTTGTTTTCTTTATAATTAAGTTCTTGTTCATATTTTAAATGTTTTAATTGGCAGCCACAATTTAAATAAGGACATTTTGGCTCTACTCTATCGGGGCATTTTGTTAAAAGCTTAATAATTTTGCCTTCATTATATTTTTTCTTGCTTAAAACGAGGTCAATTTCCGCTTCTTCACCTGGAAGTAAATTACTAATAAAAGTCGTTTTGCCATCCACTAAAGCAATACCCCTACCCATATCATCTAATCTAAGACACTTACATTTCATAATTACAACCTACTATCTTAACTATTTTACTTACATCTTTCATTGATGTAGGCCCTAAACAAATAACATCATAAACTTTTTTATACGCATCGATATTGTTATCGATATTTTCTGCTAAAAAACCAATCTTTAAAACATTTTGGCTCGGAACATGCCCTGACATTTTCGTATCAGCGCATGTATCACCAAATAAAATTATTTTATGTCTGCCTTTAAGTTTGGCTTTAATGTCATCAGTAAGTAATTCATTACTTTTATTTAATGAGTGAATAATATTTGAACCCATACCATGAGCTATACCATCTTTAAATTCTAAAAAATTGGACACAATATAAATGTTATCAAATAAACAGTGATGATATTTTAAAAAAGCTTTAATGAAATTACCGATGCCGGCCGACATAATAACTACTGGTATTTTTCGTTTATGCATATTAATTAAAAATTCTTTCATCCCATCTCTAAATTTCATTAAATTTAAATTTTTACAAGTATCATCAATAATTTGCTTAGAAATTTTATATTTAATAAGCATATTTATATGTTTATAAAACCACTCTTCCATGTATTTCTTTTTAGTTTCTTCATCTAGTGATTCATCTAGTTCAATGGGCCTATAATGATTATGTAGTTTTTCTCTATCAAGGCGATATTCTTTAGGAACTAATTTGCTTTTAGATAAAATACCCCATGACATTTCACTATAAGTATCGGTAATAGTCCGATCAAAATCTAATAACATATAAATTTCTTTATCTTGCCAATTAGCGATTTGAGAAATTTTCTTATCATCATAAATTATCATAAGTCTGCTCCTTATCTATCAATAGTATATCACGTATCTCATTTTTTAGCACGTTTTAGTACTTTTGATATGTATTTTTGTAAATGTAGTTATTTGAATATTTTTAAGTATTTTTACCATAATAAAAAGAGAAACGAGTGGTTCATATGACCAAAGCCAAATTGATAATTGAAAAAGTTAAAAAATTATATGGAAATAGTTCAGATTTGCAAACTAGAATAATCGATGTTCACGGCACGGATATCGGTGTTTTATTTATGGAAAGTTCTAGTAGTAGTGAAACAGTTAGTAAATTTATAATTAAAAGTATCGATTATGTAGCTAAAAACACGAATAAGTTAAGTAATATTTATAATCATTTAAAAAATAATATTTTTAATTCCCAGCTAACTACGGTTACTAATTTTAGTGATTTTCCTTATTATTTATCATCAGGTTTTACTATTATAATTGCTGACGACGTAAACGAGGCTATGGCTTTAGAAACTAGAGCCACTTTAGATCGAGGGGTAACTGAATCAACTTCTGAGCCTATTTTAAGAGGTCCTAAAGATAGTTTTACTGAAAGTAATTCTAAAAATTTAGGACTTATCCGTAAACGTATTAAAGATCATAACTTATGGTTCGATGAAGTAAAAGTCGGCGCACGCACTAAATCTAAAGTTAATATTGCCTATATTAAAGATATTGCCGATACAAATTGTGTTGAGGCGATTAAACAAGTTTTAGAGAAAATCGATATCGATGGTATATTAGATGGTGGTAATTTAAGAGAATACATGCTTAATAAAAAATCTGTATTCCCACAAATATTAAGTACCGAAAGACCCGATTTAGCTTGTCAATCTCTTTTAGATGGTAAAATTGTTATTTTAGTTGAAAATTCACCATTTGTTTTAATTTTACCAAATGTTTTTATTGATTTTATTCATACTTCTGAAGACCAATATCAAAAACCTTTTAGTATTAGTTTTACTAGAATTTTAAAAGTTATCGCTTTAATTATTACATTATTTACTCCCGCTATTTATATTGCAATTACTACATTTGACCAAACTGTAGTTCCTGATGAACTATTAATTTCTTTAGCTGTACAGCGGGAAGGTGTACCTTTTCCAACTTTTTTTGAAGTCATTTTATTAATGGCGATCTTTGAAATTTTACGAGAAAGCGATGTCCGCTCGCCAGCTAATATGGGAGCCTCTATGAGTATTGTTGGGGCTTTAATTTTAGGACAAGCAGCGGTCGATGCTGGTATTGTTTCACCAATCGCCGTTATTGTAATTGCGATTACATCTATTTGCAGTTTAATTTTTACTGATGTTGATTTTATGAATGGTATTAGATCATGGCGTTTTATTTTCATTCTCTCAGCCACTTTTTTCGGTTTAATTGGCGTGGTGGCTACGGGCTTAATGTTAGTCCTTAAACTTTCATCTTTAGATAGTTTTGGAGTACCATTCCTGGCTCCTTTTAGCCCACTTATTCATTCTAGTCAAAAAGATGCCGTGGTGCGTTATCCACTACCTCGCATTTTTAAAAGACCGGAATATTTACAAAACAAAGATAAGACTAAACAAGGAGGCCACAATGAAAAATAAAATTATCTTGCTTTTAGCTTTAATATTTCTAATTACAGGTTGTGGTAATTACCGCGAAATTAATGATTTGGCGATTGTCACTAGTATCGCTATCGATAAAGCTGATGATGGAAAATATGAACTTTCTTATCTAATTGCTAATTCTCCTAAAAGTCAAACTAGTAATAAAGAAGGTGAAGCGACGACAACTATTTATTCAGGTAAAGGCGAAACTTTAAATGAAGCTACTAATGTGATTGACCGAAAAACTCCTAAAAGTTTATATTATGGCCATATTAATGTTGTCGTGATATCTGAAGAAATTGCTCAAGAGGGATTTTTAAAAATAGCTGATTGGCTTTTACGTAATCCAGAAACACGAAAACAATTTTATCTCTTACAATCTAAAGAAAAAACCGCTAAAACTATTTTAAAAATTGTCGAGCCATTAGAATCTTTTCCATCACAGAGTATTGCCTCTTTAATTGAATCAAATTCCACTTTTGAATCTTTAACTTCTAATATTAAATATAGTCCTTTTGTTGAAAGGATTTTAAGCAAAGGTTTTGATCCAACCTTGCCAGCAGTTACCGTAGTTGGTAGTGAAAAAAAAGGTAGTACAGAAAAAAACTTAGAAAAAACTGAACCAGCTACCTATCTTAAATTAAACGATGCGGCCATTTTTATCAAAGATAAATTTGTCGGTTATGTTGGCGAAAAAGATAGTCAAGCAATTAGTGTTTTAAATGATAATATTAGTGAATTTAAATTTTCTTTTAAATATGATAATCATGATGTGGTTTTTATTTCTAATGATGTTAATACTAAAACTGATATTAAAGATTTTAACCATATTAATATTAAAGTTAAAGGTCAAGGATATTTATCTGAAGTGAATGGAAAAATAGATATTGAAAAAACTAAAGTCGTTAAAAAAATGGAGAAGAAATTAGAAAAAGAAACTAAAAAAGCCTTTGAAAAAACCTTGAAAAAAATGCAGGAAAAATACCATGCAGATGTCTTTGGATTTGGCAATAAATTATATGGAATATACCCCCAAAAATGGAATCAAATTGAAAAAAAGTGGAATCGCGACTATTTTCCTAAATTAAAAGTCAATATTAAAACTGACTTTCAAATAGCATCTTCGGGATCTTTAAATCGAACAATTGGGGAGGTATTAAAATGAAAAAAATAACTTCGATGGAATATAATAGTCTTGTTTGGTTTTTAATTAGAGCTGGTTATATTGGCATTACTATTAGTACTATTATTTCAATTAGTAAAAGAGATTCTTGGATTAGTGTTTTAATTGCTTTAGTTTTAGGTTTTATTCCATTAGCCATTTTTTCATATCTACGCAATTATGATGAAAACAAAAATATATGTGAATTAAATGAGTATTTATTTGGAAAGTTTGGCAAAGTTCTGAATATTATTTTAGCCGTGGGCGTAGCTGTTGTCGCGCAACTAGCTTTTCATGATATTGTGCACTTTATCAATACCCAATTTTTATATCGTACATCCCCTGTTTTAATTGCCGCGGTATTTATTGTTCCGATTATTTATGGAGTTTTAAAAGGCATTAATGCTATTTCAAGGACTAGTTTACTTTTATTTTATCCAGTAGTGATAGCGGTTATTTTTATTACCGCTAGTGTATTTAGTGGTGTCGAATTAAATAATTTAAAACCTATATTCACTAGTACCCCTTCTATTTTTCATGGGTCTTTAATTGTTATTGCTTATAACATTTTACCTCTTTTCTTTTTATTAATTATTCCAAAATCATCACTGACTAATTACAGTAAAAAGAAAAGCGCTATTTTTTACATTATTGCTATTTTAACTTTAGCTGATGCCGCCTTTTTAACTGTAGGTACTTTTGGCATTGAACTTTCCATGTTATATGAATATCCTGAATTCCATTTACTTAAAAAAGTAGAAATTGGTAATTTTGTCGATAGAGTTGAAAGTATTTTATCTATTGAATGGCTGATTGCTTTATTTATTTTAATTATGGTTGGTTTATATTATGTTTGTAAAACATGCGCGCATACTTTTAAATTCAAAGAAAAAACAAACAAAGTATTTATTGTCTTTGCTTGTTTAATGCTTGTATTTATTAATCCATTTATCTTAGTTACTAATGGATCGATGAATGAACTTTTTAAAATTCCAATGCTTTATTTTATGTTTTTCTTCTTCTTTATAATTCCTCTTATTATTTGGATTGCTTGTCACTTAAAGCATCCTCATAATAAGTAAAATACTTGATACGACAATAATTATTACTAAAACAATAATAATGATAAGACTGATAATACTTCTACGTCGGCCACTGCCTTCAAAATCAAATTTACTTAGTTTTAGACTAGACGTAAAAAATGAACGGTCATAAGATGTTGGCTCATTAGGATCGATTTTATCAGTTTTACCTTCTTCAGCTTCGATTAAAGCACGAACATCTTTAATCTCACCTATTTTGGTATCATCATCATGCAGTTCGCTAAACAAATCCTCAGCTAGTTCGGCATCGCCTAATTTATTTAACATGCTTGTATTGGTAATAGTTTGAATTAGTTCTTTTAAATCATCTTCGCTATTCTCTTCATAATAATCTTCACGGCGAACCTCATCTTTTAAATCGAGATTCTTTAAAATATTATATCCTGTATTGCGAAGAACTCGTTCTTTATTATCAGGTTCTTTGTGTTCTTTAGCTTCTTTTAAAACATCTCTAATATCATAATTTTGTTCTTCTTCAGGAAATGTATGGGTAATCGTTGGCTTAATACGCTCGGGATTTTGATAATCCCCTGTTACTTTACGATATTGTCTTTCTTTTTGATAATTTTCACGATTACGCAGCATTTCTTTTACTTTGGTAATATCAACTTCATTGGCATTATCGATTGTGGCAATACCTTCAATATTGGAATATTTACTATTTGAATATATCTCGCCATATAAATCTTTATTACGCTTGCTACGGGAATTATCATGGCTGGTTACTCGTTCACTTTTGTAATATTTTTGCATCCTCGTTGCCATGTTACCACCTCTAGTTTAATAATAACATATTTTGCTTTTTTTTAAAAGGGTGGTATTGCAAATTAGACACTTTTTCTTTATAATTATAAGTAGGAGGAATATTATGGAAAAAGTACACGTTGATAAAGACTTATGCATTGCTTGTGGTTCATGTGTAGCTATTTGCCCTGATCACTTTGAATTTGGTGATGATAATCTAGCTCAAGCTAAAAATGATGAAGTTACTGATGAAGTAAGAGATGCCGCAAGTGCTTGCCCAACTGGCGCTATTAAAATTGAAGATGAAAAAACAAGTGAATAAAATCACTTGTTTTTTGTAACTACTTTCTAGCGTAAGCTAATTTTAATGAATAAGCTCCAGCTAATGTAGCTAATCCTAATAGACCAATTAGTGCGATTGGAAGGCTTGAACCAGTTTTTGGAACGTTATCTAATGCATTTTCATCTTCAGTTTCAGCTATTACATTTCCTGAAGCTGTTTGTGTAAGACCTTCAGCAACATACATTGTCTCAACTTTTTTATTGAATTTTCCGCCTTTTACAACGATATCACTAGCAATTTTACCAAAAGAGGCAACTGGAGTATCAGTTGTATCAAAAGTACCACCAGTAATTTCTACTTTAGCAGTATTAGGATAAGCACTTTCAGTATTATCAACAACAACAGCTACTCCTAAAGGTACTTCAACATAACCACCTTCAGCAGTTTTAGCATCCCCAACTCTATCTTTAGTTCCGGCATCACCATTAGCAGTGATTTTTCCGCCAGTAACTTTAACATTACCTTGGCGAGCTACAATTCCGACTTTACCAGTTATATTTCCGTTTGTAACAGTAAGAGTACCACTTTGTGGTTGATAAATAGCAGCAGTTCCAGTACTTGTTAAAGTACCACCAGAAATTGTAATAGTTGAATTTGTAGTATATTTTCCATTACCAGCAACGGCAAAACCGGTTGCTTCTATAGTACCGCCTTTGATATTAATAGTAGCTTTATCACCCCAAGCCATGATTCCACCTTTATAAGTACCACTTTCGATAGTAACTGTTGAATTTGAGTCAGCATAGATTGCTCCCCCATTACCAGTATGTTCTATAGAACCTTTACCAGTACTATCTTTGAAAGTTACATTACTTTTTTTAATGTCGAAAACAGTAGTTCCACCATTTCTATCAATTTTTTGACCATTTAAATCAATAGTAATAGATCCTTGTACATCTTGGATGGTAATCATTTCGTCTGCAGTAAAACCGCTTGTAATTTTAACTGTACCATCTTGACCGTGAAGTTCACTAATAGCTGTAGCTAATGTGCCAGCACTTGTAACTTCTGTAGCAGCATATACATTTGGCATTACTACCATACTAGCAAATAAGCAAGTAATTCCAAATAAGATTTTTTTCATTTTTCTCCTCCTTTATTTTTTCCGTATATCGTCAGAAACTTCAATAAAGCATATACTTTATTCGCACTAAAATTTCTTTCTTTATACTTGCTAATATTATATCACCCCCCCCCACGTTTGTCAAGGTCTTCGAATATAAACCTCTTTAAACAAACAAAACTAGACACTTTTTGTAGCAAACTAAAAGAAGGTCTTTAAAACCTTCTTTTGTAATAATTATTTATAAATTATTTTCTAGCGTAAGCTAATTTTAATGAATAAGCTCCAGCTATTGTAGCTAATCCTAATAATCCAATTAGGGCGATTGGAAGGCTTGAACCAGTTTTTGGAACGTTATCTAATGCATTTGGATCAGCAGCATTAGGATCAATAACTTTACCATTTTCATCTTGTTCTAATCCTTCTTTTACATATGAAGAAATATTTGCTGGAGTATTTCCCTTTAAGAAAGTTCCTCCTTCAATACTTTTTGTTTCTTTAAGTAAGTTATCAAAAGGTTCTGAAATATCAAATACTTCTTTTCCTTCTGCAGCTTTGAAAGTACCTCCAGTAATATGGAGTCTATTTACTGCAGTATCTTCATCTACTCCCTCTTTTGGATATTCTAAAAATACTACATTTGATGCACTTGTATAAGTACCACCATTAATTTCGATATCTATATTTCCATTATATCCATTGTTAGTTTCCATTTGGATTGCAGCACCAGTTGATTCAATACCATTACCTCTTGGTGAAGCTGCTGTGGCTTCTGAAGCAGTTGCATTAACAGTTGTACCATTAAGTACTAAGCTTCCTGCTTTAGTACCAATTCCTGATGCTCCTTCGATTGTTGCTTTACCAATTGTAATTTTAGAATTTCCTGCTTGATAAATAGCAAAATCCTTCGTACATTTTACTGTAGCACCATCTTTAATATTGATTACAGGAATATTACCATTTTGATCTTTAATGAGACCATTAACAGATAAGCCAACATTATTTGTAGCTGAAACAGCAGCTCCACTTTCAATTGTTAAAGTAGACTTGTTTTGTCCACTAACACTTGGAAAGTTAATGCCAGTGTAATCAGATTCAACATTAGCATTAAGGGTAACTGTTGATGTTTTAATATTCAAAGCAACTCCTGTTGGATTAGTATTTTTAATAGTACCATTTTTAATAGTTACTGTACTATTTTGTACTAGTAAAGTATTTGCTTGAGCTGATGTTAAAGTTTTTCCATTAAGATCTAATGTAATATTTTTATCAATAGTAATAATATCACTTGCTGTAACAGAAGGCTCTTCCATTGTAAGTTTAATAATATCTCCATTTTGTGCGCTAGAAATTGTACTGTTTAACTGAGCAATGTCGCTTACAGGTGTTGGCTCTGCAGCATAAACATTAGGCATAACAATTAATCCAGCCATAAAAGCGATTAAAGGCATAACGATTTTTTTCATCATTTCACCTCCTCTCCAATATATATTGAAGACATAAAGGCCTCTTTATATATTTGTCTATATTATATCACCCCCTCCCCCACGTTTGTCAAGGTCTTCGAATATAAACCTCTTTAAACAAACAAAACTAGACACTTTTTATAGCAAACTAAAAGAAGGCTTTAACCTTCTTTACTGACAATTATTATTTTCTGATACTTTTCTAGCTACTACTACTAATCTTCCATTGGCCTGACTATATTCACAGGTCGATAATGTAATTAGTTCATTATTAAAGCATGAATTAATTCCCGTATCATAAAGTGATAGTTTCTTTATATTATCAATATAATAATTGTATTCTTCTTCATTAGTGGCATTATAAAATTTATAATATTTGAACACTTGATCTTTTACACGATATACTTTAGATAAAAATACGGCCATTATTTCATATTCTTGTTTTTCTTCTAAAGTATAATAGGTTATTTTTTTATGTTCCTGATAATAGGACTCTTTTTTATAATTTAACAAATCATGGAACATCGTTCCATCATTCATGTTATGTCCATGAATAATTAAATTAGTATCTCTTGGGGTTACAGTATTAAATTTATCAACCATTAAAGTGCCAGCTTCATAATCATTTTTATAAAAGTCCCTACGTAAATAATAATCCTCGCCTTTAGTATAAACAACTGGATAATCGATTTTAGTACCATCGATTTTAATCCAACCGACTAAATCATTATTTTCTTGATAAAGTTTTTCTAATTCTGCTATTTTAGGATCTTTTTCTTCAATGATTGGAGCCGCTTCTTTTACTTTTTTCGGTTGATGTTTTGCTTCATTATGATAAGCAAAATACAATAAAATCAATAAAACTGATGCAAGAAATGCGAGTAAAGCAATTATTAATTTAACATTTTTACGCAATTTTCTTTTTTTCTTAGGTGGCGTTTGTTTATCATTTAATGAATGTGTTTCTATTTGTTTACTTTTTACACCTTGTTCTTTAGGATTATTTAACTCTTGCATTAAACGATCTTTAAGTAATTGAGATGAATTAGATTTTGTAATAGTTTTATTATCTTCTAAAATATCTTTATTTATACTAGTATTAGTTTTATTATATGAAGTATTTACCGGTTTATATTTATTTGTGCGATGAAAATCACTATTCTTATTTGATGCCCTAGTTTTTTTATTTTCAATAAGACGATCAAGATCTTTTTTCATACTATTTATTTTTTCTTCAGATAATTCATCGATTGATTTATATTTATTAGTACGGTGTAAATCTTTACTTAAATTACTAGTTTTATTATAAGATGTATTAGTGGTTTTATATTTACTAGTTCTTGTAAAATCCTTACTTTTATTTTTGTTAGTTTTAGAACTATTAGTAGTTTTATATTTATCTATGGATTTGGAAGATGATGATACATTATTATTTCTATTAGAAGCTTGTCTTTGACTATTTGCTTTAGAATATCCATTTTCTTTTTTATTATAACTTGCGCTTTGATAACGATTACGATTTTTATTTTTCTTTGCCATTTTATCACCTGCCAATCTTTTTCTCATCCATTACATTGTAATATCTTTTAACGTAAATGGTCAAGTATTTATGTTAAAAATTTAAAATTTATGTTAAAGAAAAAGGAGAAGTTCTCCTATTTTCTATTATAAGCTAATCTTAATGAATAAGCTCCAGTTAAAGTAGCTAATCCTAATAAACCAATTAGTGCGATTGGAAGGCTTGAACCAGTTTTTGGAACATTATCTAAAGCATTGTCATCTTTAGCAGTAGCTTCTTGTTTAGCTTTATCTGCTTCTGCTTTAATTTTAGCAGCTTCAGCTGGTGTGAAAATTTCTTTTCCACCATCTTCAACTTTTGATAATACTGTAGTATTCATTGGGTTTACAGCAATTTTAATTAATTGAGTTTTACCTTCAGCCCATTCAAATTTCCATTCACAAACTACTAATGATTTAACACCATTTTTAGCAGCTTCAGCTAATTCTTCTTTAGTTACAGCACTATAAACAGTAGTATACCATTCACCGTCTTTAGCATCATAAAAATTTCCAGCTTCTTTCCAACTACCACCATATAATTTGTAGCTGATTTTAGCGTTTTTAGCTGGTGTTTCATCATTTACGCTAGTAGGTGCAATTACTTTAGTACCAATCCATGCAGATTCACCTTTACGGTCTCCATCTGCCTTAACATACTGTAATTCAGCTCCATCATAAGTAAGTGTTACTTCAGCAGTTTCTTGACCAGCAATAGTTGGTTGAGTGTCACTTTTTAATGAATCTTTACCAGAATTGTCTGCGACTGTTCCATATGTTTCATGAGCAGATACTCCTGGAACAGCTAAAGCAAATCCAGCAACTAAAGCAATAGCACTGCATAAAAATTTCTTCATTTTTCTCCTCCTTTATAGATTTATATATAAGTTATTATAATAAAGCATATACTTTATTAGCACTAAATAACTCATATATCTGCCTATATTATATCACCCCCCCCCCCACGTTTGTCAACGCTTTTATTTATGTTTTATTTGGAATATGTAAATTAAAACTTTGAATATAGTCAATTTGATATATATACGTTTTTTTGTTATAATTAAGTTGTTAAGGAGGAATGCATGAATGGATCCCGACTCGGAACCCAATCTTAAAACATTAAAAGATGTTATGACACCACACTTTGATATAAAGCATACACTTTATGAAAAAGAAGGTGAATTTAAAAATTTTTATTTTGCTTATTTTAATGATAGTAATCGTTCTTTAGTAACTGGTCAGGCTAGTTTTAATCAAAACTATGAGTTAGAAGCTTGTGATGTATCAGTAACATTACTAGATAAAGCTTATAATGGTTTTAAAAAAGAAAAGAATAATTTATCATTAGATGAAATGTTTATACTTAAGGATAAATTACAAGATAATTTTAAATATACATTATCTTATAATGAAAATTATCTTTCGGCTTTCGCCCCTTATGGTGAAATAACGCCTTTAGAATTTTTAGATGAAGCCCTTAAAGAAGAACTAATCATTAATATGGATATTCATGATCAAATGGTTGATTATTTATGTCATAAAGTAAACAAAAGTCATCTTTACAAAAGTTTAGAATGTTTTAAATATACTGAGAAAATGTGTGAGAAAAAAACTAAAGCTCACATCATTGCGTTTGAAAAAGCAAGTTAAAACCACTTTTAAATAAAAGTGGTTATTTTATTATACTATATAATTTTTTAACTTCTTTAATCGTTAGATGCCTATATTCTCCTGAAGTTAATCCTTTTAAATCTAAAAAAGCATATTTTTCTCTTTTTAATGATGAAACTTTATATCCAAGAGCTTCAAACATTCTTTTTATTTCATGATACTTGCCTTCATGGAGAACAATCTCAATAATGGTTTTATTTTTTTTCTTATCTAGTTTTTTAATTTTAATGCGGTCAGCTTTCATTTTTTCGCCATCAATAATTACACCTAAAGTTAATTTTTTAATTAAAGTAGGATTTACGGCTTCATCTATTTTGACAATATACTCTTTAGTTATTTGGTTTTTAGGATGCGTAAGTAGATTAGTAAGCTCGCCATCATTTGTTAGGATTAATAAACCACTAGTATCATAATCTAAACGGCCAACTGGATATAATCTTTTATCCGTATCGATTAAACTAATAACTGTTTTTCTGCCTTTATCGTCATTAGTTGTAGAGACAATACCACGTGGTTTATAAAGTAAAATATATTCTTTATCTTCAGTTTTTAAAGCTTTGCCTTCGACAGTAATGATATCACTAGAACTGGCTTTTGTACCTAAATCAGTAATAGTTTTTCCATTGACCATTACCAAACCTTTACTAATTAACTCTTCCGCTTTTCGCCTAGAACAGTAGCCACTATTGGCAATTATTTTTTGTAATCTTTCCATGAAATCACCTAATAAAATTATACCGAAGTCCTTTTAAAAAAACAAGGGGACAATGATTAAACTTAAAATTACTGTAAATAAGTCCGCTAAAAGCCCTGCCCATAAAGCATATCTAATTTTTTGAATACCAATGGTGCCAAAATAAAGCGTAATAATATATAAAGTCGTATCACTTGAGCCTTGAATGATTGAGGCTAAAATACTTAAATAATTATCAACACCATAAAGTGTATATAAATCATTTAAAAGCGCTAGCCCAAAACTACCAGAAAGCGGTCTCATAACTGCAATAGGTAAAATTTCTAAAGGCACATTAATCATATAAAAAAGCGGTTTTAAAAATTGAAACATTTCATTTACTAAACCACTATTAGTAAAAATATTAATTCCTAAAATCATCGCTAAAAGTGGCGGAAACATATTAACTACCATTGGTAAGCCTTCTTTCGCGCCCTCTAAAAAACTATCATAAACATTTAGCTTTTTTTTCGCTCCATAAATAATAATAGTTAAAACTAAAACCGGAATAAATAAATTAGATAGTAATTTCATTTATATCGTCTTGAAAAAATCCTATCGATAATTAGTCCTATAATGAGCGATAAAAAAGTAACAATAACACAAGGCATCACGATACTAGTTGGATCAGTACTGTCATGCATCATCCTAAGTGAAATAATAGTTGTGGGTACTAAAGTGACTCCACATGTATTGATAACTAAAAAAGTAATCATACTGCGCGTAGCTTCGTTTTTTTTAGGATTTAATTTTTGCAGTGATTCCATTGCTTTTAAACCAAAAGGTGTAGCCGCATTACCTAAGCCAAAAAGATTGGCAATAATATTAGATGAAATTAAACCTAAAGATTCATGACCCTTAGGAATCTCTGGAAAGATTTTGGAAAGCAAAGGCGAAATAAATTTAGAAATTTTATCTAAAAGACCTGACTCTTTGGCAATATTCATAATACCAAGCCAAAGAGCCAACAATGGGAAAATCTGCATAATTAAATCTAAGGTGGTTTTACCACTAGATAATATTTGTGAATTTAAAACATCAGCTTTGCCATTTATAATTAAAAAGATTGAGCCAGAAATAATAAAAAATATCCAAAGTTTATTTATCATTAAACCAAGATTTTATTTTTTGAATAATGGTTAATTTTGGTTTACCTTTATTAATATAGATATTCTGGCTTTTAACTTTTTTATCACCAATATATAGATTTACCTTTCCAATTTTATCTCCACTATTAAAATGTCTTTTTTTATCTAATTGATATTTTAAGATAATGGCTTCTTTCTCACTTTCCAATAATGGATATTTAAAATCTTTTTTAATAAACATCGTATCATTTTGATAATAAGTATCCCCAAGCACACTGATATTCCCTTTATCAATTAAAGTATATGAGGTATATTTGGCAAAAGCTTCTTCATATAAATTTTTATGATCCTTCCAATCACTGCCATCATTAATCGTAACAGCCGTTAAATTTAAACCATTTTTAGAAGCTGTAGTAACTAAGGTTCGTTTCGCTTTTTTAGTATAACCTGTTTTGCCACCAGTAGTATATGGATAAGTGTTTAAAAGTTTATTCTTGTTATGCCAGACATAGACATTTTTATTAGTTTTTAATTTATATACTTTAGTTTTCACAATTTCCCTAAAGTTTTTGTTTTGCATGGCATAGCTCATTAAAAGTGCCATATCATAAGCTGAAGAAATATTGCCTTTTCCCTCATCTAAACCACTAGGATTATTAAACACCGTATCTTGCATACCTATCTTTTGGGCTAATTCATTCATTTTTTGAGTAAATTTAATAACATCACCAGATACATGCGTGGCAATAGCAAGTGCTGCATCATTACCACTTCTAAGCATGAGCCCATAAAGTAAATCTTCGATTGTTAAAATTTCACCCGGTTTAATATAAATACCCGAGCCATGAGCTTTTAAAACTTCATTACCAATGGTTACTTTTTTTTGGATATTTATATTTTCAATAGCTACTATTGCCGTCATTATTTTAGAAATAGAAGCTACGCTTTGGGTATAATGGGCATTTTTAGCATATAAAATACGATGATTATCCGTATCCATTAAAATAGTTCCTACAGCATTTGAAGTAAAAGCATGCACATTTATCGGTATAAATAATAAGAGTAGAAATAAGAGCTTTTTCACCTTTATCACCTAGATAATTGTATGAAAAACAAAGTTTTTTTATTAAAAAAACTAGAAATTAATTTCTAGTTAAATTTTTTTAGGTTTATTAGTTAAGTAATTACTGAAAACATAACCAACGGTATCTTTATATATTACTTTTGACCACAAGCCATCGGTACTAACCTCTAGTCTTTTTAATTTGGTTCCAGCGGGAATGGAATCAGTTATTTTATTTTCTAATTCAGCAGTTGGTGATTTTCGGAAATTGGCATAAGTCGTAACTGTGACCGTATCATTTACTTTATTAAATTTCATACTTTTAATAACTTTTTCATTGACAATATCATTTTCCCCAACTAATACTTTAAAACTAGCAACATTTAAATCAACTCGGCCACTGATTCCAGGAACTTTACCACTAGAAGTATACTGCCACATATCGTATTTTCCTTTGTAATCAGTCTTATCAACATAGTCAGCTAACCATATTCTATACTTTTGTAATTTATCCATGTGCCAAGCGATACGGGTATGAATGATACCTGTATAAAACATTGGTGTATATCCAGCCCTTTCAATATGATCTAAAAAAGCAATCGCGTTTTTAGTAACCTGGGTTCCACTAACGCCTGTTAATCTATCTAAATTAATTTTTTCTAAGTCAAAAACTACAGGATATGTAATTTGATTTTTATATGGAGCAATTTTTTCTTCAACAAATTTAGCTTCTTCAATCGCTTCTTTTTCATTTTTGGCTGATGAATAGAAATATACTCCCACTTGAACACCATTTTTTAAAGCTTCATTCATATTGGTATAAAAGTAACTATCTAAATGAATATCGCCAGCTTTATAACCACGATAGCCTACTCTAATAATCGCGAAATCAACTCCACTTTGTTTTACTTTAGCCCAGTCGATTTTACCTTGCCAAGCCGACACATCGATTCCATAAGTTTTTCCTTCAGTATATTCGATAACTTTATGAGTATCGTTAAATTGTTCATTATAGATAGGTAAAGCAGCTTTATTATAAGCTATTTCATTTTGGGTTTTAGCCATTGCAATCATCTGTTCATTGTATTTTAAAATATGCGAAAAAGACACGTTTAAAACAATCGCGACAATAAATAATGATATAATAAGAAAAATGTCTAAAGTTAAATACTTTACCTTCATATTAACCACCTTATATTTTTAGTATAAACTGTTTTATTTTAAAAGGCAAAATATTTTAAAAGGAAAAAGGTTTTAAACCGTCAAATTGTGTGAAGAAAAAAAGCTAAAAATTTAGCTTTCTTCTATTTTATCAGTTTCCGCTGGAACTAATGTTAAATACTCATTAGATATATATCCTGTAATATTATTATAGATAACTTTGGCCCAACCATTATCACTAATACCAATTCTTAGCATTTTGGTGCCTGCTGCAATTGCATAATCATAAATTTTATTATCTAAATCAGTAGTTGGTGACTTTCGGAAATTAACATTGGCGGTGGTTACTACTTCTTCATTAACTGAAGTAAAGTGGGTATTTTTAATTACTTCCTCATTGGGATTAGTACTAAGATCATTTTCACTTTTTGCCTGATCAGCAACATTAGGCGATAATTTAAAATAAGCAATATTCATATCAACATTCCCATTAATCCCAGGAACAATACCTTTACTAGTATATTGCCACATATTATATTTGCCAGCATAATTTGTCTTGTCAGTATAATGGGCGAGCCATATTTTATAGTTATTTAAAATGCCCATATCCCATACAGAACCAAAACGACTTTTGCTGCCATAATGCATTGGGGTATAACCTTTTCCTTTAATATAATTTAAAAAAGCTACCGCATTTTTATTTAATTGGGCATTACTAACTCCTGATAATCGATATCGATTAAAATCTTCTAAATCAAAAGCCACTGGATAATTAATACGATATGGTTTTATCTGATCTACAACAACTTTGGCTTCTTCTAAAGCTTCCATTTCGTTTTTAGCTACTGAATAAAAATAAACTCCGACATGAATGCCATTATTTAAAGCGCCTTTGATATTACTTGCAAAATAAGGATCTATTTTTATTTGACCAGTTTCGGTTCCACGATAACCGACTCTAATCATGGCAAATTCTACCCCACTTTGTTTAACCATAGACCAATTAATATTGCCCTGCCATTTGGATACATCGATACCAAATGAACGACCACTAGCTTCATATTGTTTGCGAGCATCACCAATTTTACTAGGCTTTGTATTATCTACACGCTTTACCTGTCCATCTTCTTTATCATGGATAGGCGCAATTTTGGCTTTAGGCGCTACTGGAGTTTCTGTTTTTAAAGGTGTATATTTAGGCACCGCCATTTTATTGGGAAAAGCGTTATTTATTTTTGCCGTTGTCATTTCATTATTTTGGCTATCGATGATATTAATACATGAAATAGTTAAAACAAAAGCCATAACCACTACTGGTATTGACAACAATAATTGTAATGAAAAAATCTTTTTCATTTACATCACCTAATATATAGTATATTATGATTATCACAAAAAGTCAAAAAAAGACTATATTAATCAGCATATAGTCCATTTATTTTATTTAAATCTTCATCACTTAAATCTTCTAACTTCCACTCATCTTGCTCTTTAGTTAAATTAAAAGTAATCGTATAAGTTTCTGTATCAGTCACTTTTTCTAATTCTTCTAAACGATAGCTATTAAATAAAGAGGCATCATAATTACCGTCTTCACTTTGGAATTTATCTTCATTTTCACTTTTATAGTTTTCAGCTTCATCAATCGCATGGGCATAACTCTTAACTGTTACCTCAGCTTCAACAGTAGCAGTATCCCCATCAATTTTTTCATCTTTAATTTCATATTTTAAATCTTGATAATGTTTTTCCATAAAATCATGGTATTTTTGGCGTTCTTCTTCATTTAAAGTAGTATCATTCGTTAAAGTAGTATCTAAATCTTCTAAAACATCGTCATTTAAAGTTTGATAATTATTTAAAAAGGCCTCTACTTTTTTAGTTGGCGTATTTCCCATATCCGTGCCACAACCTGTTAAGATGAATAAGCTAGATAACGTTATTAATAAAAACTTTTTCATAATTTTCCTCCTCAATTATATTTTGAGAAGATATTACTTTTTTATACTATTTTTTTGTTTTTTTATTTTTAATAATTTTCCTGTCCATTCAACTTTAAAATCCGGGAAAGCATTTGCGAGACGTCTAGTAAAGATTGAATGCTTAGTAAGTGATTTTCTTACTCTATTAGTGATTTCATCAGTAACATCACGTGCCCCACTTAAATCAACTTTATTTATTTTGGAAATAACATTACCTGAAATAATAATATCGGTAATAAAAACAATTCCTAAACAAATAGCAATGATAATAAGTACTATTTCTGGGAAAAAAGATAAAATACTTTCAAAAAATGGTTTTAAAATATAAATCGTTACAATACCTAGAAAACCAAAGATTACACTTACAGATAAACAAATACGGCCATTGATGTTAAATTTGTAATTACTATAATCCCACCAACGAACTTTAAATATTTTTTCCATAATGTAACTGGTAAGATATTCCAAGATGGCGCCTAAAAGAGTCGACATAACAAAAAGGGCTAAAATATCATTTTGATATTTTTCTAATAAAGTAATTATTAATAAAGCTCCGACACCATAAATAGGACAAATAGGTCCAATTAAAAAACCGCGATTGGAAATTTTTCCATTTTCAATATAGGCATAAACTTCTTCCATCAGCCAGCCTAAAAAGGAAAACATTAAAAATAGTAAAAAGATTACAGCTAACTTCATAAAACACTCTCTTTTCTAACAAATATTATATCATAACAATAAAAATCTATTCATCTTTAAATAATCTCACTAATAAAGGTTTTAAAATTTCGATAAGCGCAAAAGCAAAAATATTAACGATTAACACATAAATAAACTGTAATACTGTGATCGATGTTAAACCGAAGATAAAACCAATTGGCGTAAAGAACACGATAATCTGAATGATTAATAAAAGTAAAATTCCGGCATTTAAATATTTATTACTAAATATACCACGTTTATGAATTGGTTCTTTTAAGGAACGGCAATTATACGCAAAAATAAATTCATTAATAATAATACATAAAAGTGCGAGCGTCTGCGCTAGACCAGTTCCAAATGGTAAAAAATGAAAATAAACAAATAAACCAACAAAGGTTTCAATAATAACTGAAACGATCAAAAAAGCAAGGAAAAATGGAGTAAAAATTGGTTTATTTAAACCATTTGGTTTTCGCGACATCACATCTTTTGAAGCTCCTTCGAAAGCTAAAGTAATCGATGGTAAGGTATCAGCTACTAAATCAATATATAAAACATGAATAGCAGCAATAATATTTTTACCAGTAAACATACCAAATAAGATGATTATAATTTCAGTAAAGTTACTCGATAAATTATATAAAATATTGGTAATAACATTATCATAAATTCTTCGGCCTTCTTTAATGGCCGTGGTAATTGTATTAAAACTATCATCCAAAAGAATAATATCAGAAACATCTTTTGTTACATCAGTGCCACTTTTGCCCATGCCTACACCAACATTCGCTAGTTTAATCGCTGGCGCATCATTAACGCCATCACCAGTCATAGCGACAACTAAGCCTTCTTTTTGAAGTGCTTTTACAATTTGCAATTTATGTTCAGGGCTAACGCGAGCAAATACTGAATGTTTTTTGATTATTTTTATAAGTTCTCTTTGACTAATACCATCTAGTTCTTTAGCATTTAAGCATTCTTTTTCACTTTTACAGATGCCTACTTCTTTAGCGATCGAATAAGCCGTTGGCAAATTATCACCAGTAAGCATTATCGGTCTAATATTGGCATCTAAACATGTCTGAATTGACTCGGTGATATTACTGCGCACGGGATCTTTTAATCCAATAAGACCAGTTAAAATTAAACTATTTTCTTCAGTTAAATAATCGTCTTCAGTTTTATGTTTTTTTAGTTTATCTTTATAGGCAAAAGCTATAACTTTTAAGGCTTCTTTAGACATCGATTTTTCTTCTTTTTGATAAAGTTTTTTAATATCACTAGTAAGCTTTATAACCTTGCCATCGACTAAAACTTTTTGGCATTTTTTTAAAATTGATTCTAAGCTACCTTTAGTATACAAAATTTCTTGATTATTAAGATTAAAAACCGTACTCATCATTTTACGATTAGAATCAAAAGGTAGTTCTACTATTTTTTTATATTTAAAATCTTTGATATTATTTTCTAAAAGGTAATTCTTTAATGCCACATCTACAGAATCACCAGTATAATTATGATGATTATCTAAAATAGCCGTATTACAAAGACTCATTATTTGAATAAGCTTGTCTTCATTTGTTAAGTCTGTGATTTCTTTATTTGAAGCAAAGATTTTAATAACAGCCATTTTATTTTGAGTAAGCGTACCTGTTTTATCAGAACAAATAACATTTGTTGAACCTAAAGTCTCAATAGCCGCTAAATTTCTGACTATTGATTTTTCTTTAGCCATTTGGTTCACACCAATCGTTAAAGTAGCTGTAATGGCAACTGGCAAACTTTCCGGTACAGAAGCAACAATCATAGATACACATAACATGATAATGCTTAAAATATCATAATCATTAATCACACCATAAGCAAGTACTAAAGCCACTAGAAAAGCCGCTACCATGGTTATAAATCTACTAATTTTTTGAATTTTAATTTGTAAAGGCGTTAAAGCTTCTTCGGTAGTATTCATTGCTTCAGCAATTTTACCAAGCTCGGTATGCATACCAGTAGCTACAACGATAGCTTCAATTTTACCAGACACTAGTACAGTCCCTAAATAAATCATATTTTTTCTTTCAGAGATAGTTACCGGGTTTTCAATAACTTCTTCAGTTTTTAAGACCATCATACTTTCGCCAGTTAAAATTGATTCATCAACTTTGGCAAAATAACTTTCAATTATTCTTGCATCAGCGGGAATTTTATCGCCACTTTCTAAAACGATGTAATCACCAACTACTAAATTTTTAGAATCAATTTGACGATAACGATTATTACGTTTTACCGTAACATAGTTAGCTGTATATTTTTTAAGTTTACCGATAGCATCTTCGGCTTTAGACTCTTGAAGAAAGCCCATAAAACAATTTAAAATACTAGTACCTAAAATAACAACTGGTTCTAAAAAATCACTTTTGTTTATAATAGAATAAATTAGTGATAGAAAACCAACAATAAAAAGTAATATAATCATTACATTTTTAAATTGTTTAAAAAATAGTTGCAGTTTAGTAGTTTTATTATTATCTGTTAATGTATTATGACCTTTTTGTCTTAAAAGTTGACGAACTTTTTTATTTGTAAGCCCTCTTTTAGATGTATTAAATTCTGCAAAAATTTCACTGATAGTTTTTTGATACATTTCTTTCATAATGTTACTCCTTTAATTATGCTACTTTTTTATTTTACCACTTATAGCAATTAAAGTAAATTAAAGGACTAAAAGAAATTTCTTTTAATCCTTTAATTTTGATTAAAAATTTTTTGACCTTGAATAAGTTTATAATTTATCAAATCCGTGCCATCTAAATTTTCTTTATACATATCAATTTTAGTAATTTGGCTATTTTCATAAGTCGTATAATAATATAACCCTTTATCTAAGTTACAGCAAGAACTATAAATAGTGATTTCATATTTATCTTCACCCATATGCACCAGTCCTCGTTGCTGGGCTGCCGAACCTAAAATATGGAAAAACTGACTGATGCTTGCAGACTCAGAATCATCTGATAATGAATTCATTTTTGTAAAAGTAGCTTTAACAAACCTTGAAGCTGATGATAAATCACCCGGCATGCCTAAAGCTCCCATACCACGACTATACAATTCTAAATTTAATTTAGATGAAAAATTGTTATCTGGCTTTTCGATAGATAAATTCATATAATTATTTAAATTAAACATTTGAATATCAAAAGTTGGATTATTTGTTAAAACTCCTACTGGATTATCATATATTTTAAGGTCTTCTTTTACACATTCGACGGTAATTGATTTTTCTTTATCGGCAATAATCCAATGCAATGGTGAAGCGGGAAGTTCTTTACTAAAATTTAAATTAACGATATTTAAATTATTTAATAATTGTTTAGCTTCAGTAAGATTGGCACACTGTCCTAAAATCCATGGAATAAATTCGAAAGAAGCGACATTGTCTTTACCATCTTTTTCTTCTTTATAATCAGCATTTAAAGGAAAATTTAAACCGGCCATGCCTAAGCCTTTTTCATTAATCGCATCATAATAAAGAGGATAATTATCCGTAACATAAGCCATTCCAATAAGGGCATAATGCTTATCTAAATTTTTCACTTGTCTAAATTTTAAAGGATAGTTTCTAGGGACAATGGTTACTGTTTCATTATATGAATATTCTAAATCAAAATTACGACCAAAGTAATGATCTTTAGTATTATAAGTTATAGCTGTACACATATTTATTACCTTCTTTTCTAATTATTGTTTTTAACTACTCTTGTTTGTATTAAATTATCTTTACCTATTAATTATAGCATCTATAATACCATCCTGCAACCCAAGAAAAAACTAAGATTAAATAATCTTAGTTTGTACTATTTTGTTCTTTAACAACAGCTTGCGCGGCAGCTAATCTAGCAAGTGGAACACGGAATGGTGAACATGATACATAAGTAAGTCCTAATCTATGACAGAATTCCACACTACTAGCTTCACCACCATGTTCGCCGCAGATTCCAAGTTTAATATCTGGTCTTGTTTGTTTACCTTTTTCCACAGCAATTTTCATAAGTTCGCCAACACCAGTTTGGTCAATTTTAGCAAATGGATCTGATTCAAAAATGCCTTTTTTATAATAATCTTCTAAGAATTTACCAGCATCATCACGACTAAATCCATAAGTCATTTGCGTTAAATCATTAGTTCCAAATGAGAAAAATTCTGCTTCTTCAGCAATTTGATCAGCTGTTAAAGCGGCTCTTGGAATTTCAATCATGGTTCCAACTTTGTAATTTAATTTAACGCCTGCCTCTTTAATAATTGCATCAGCAGTATCGGTAACAACTTTTTTAACATATTTAAGTTCGTTAATGTCACCTACTAATGGAATCATAATTTCTGGTTCAACATTTAAGCCTTCATTATTAACATTAATTGCCGCTTCGATAACCGCTCTTGTTTGCATAGCTGCAATCTCTGGATAAGTAACTGCTAAACGACATCCACGATGTCCCATCATTGGGTTGAATTCTTTAAGTGAAGCTACTCTAGCTTTTAAAGCTTCAAAACTGATACCTAATTCTTTGGCAAGTGGTTTAATTTCTTCATCTGTATGAGGTAAGAATTCATGTAGAGGTGGGTCTAAGAAACGAATATTAACGCCATATCCTTCCATGGTTTTGAATAATTCTTCAAAGTCTTTTCTTTGATATGGTAAAATTTTCTCTAAAGCTTTTTCTCTTTGTTCAACTGTTTCCGCTGTAATCATCTGACGGAAAGCAAAAATTCGATCTTCTTCAAAGAACATGTGCTCCGTACGGCAAAGTCCGATACCTTCAGCGCCAAACTTCCTAGCTTGTTTAGCATCTCTTGGGTTATCAGCATTTGTTCTAACTTTTAATTTTCTAATTTCATCGGCCCAATTCATAAATGTTTCAAAATTACCACTAATTTCAGGAGCTACAGTTTTGATTTGTTCACCATATACATTACCAGTTGAACCATCCAAACTCATATAATCTCCTTCGTGATAAACTTTTCCGTCTTTAGTAGTTAAAGTTTTATTTTCTTCATCAACTTTTAATTCTCCGCAACCACTAACGCAACAAGTTCCCATGCCACGAGCAACTACAGCAGCATGTGAAGTCATTCCGCCACGGATAGTTAAAATACCATGAGCCACATTCATACCTTCAATATCTTCTGGAGAAGTTTCTAAACGTACAAGTAATAAATCTTTTTCACCATTTTTATATGCTTCTAAAACATCTTCCGCAGTGAAATAAATTTTACCAGTAGCAGCCCCTGGAGAAGCCGCAAGTCCAGTAGCAATAACCGTACCCTTTTTTAAACTTTCTTCATCAAAGTTAGGGTGTAATAATTGATCTAATTGTTTTGGCTCTACTTTTAATAGGGCTTCTTCTTTAGTAAGCATCCCTTCATTTACTAAATCAACAGCAATTTTTAAAGCAGCGGCTGCTGTTCTTTTACCATTACGTGTTTGAAGCATAAATAATTTGCCATCTTCAATAGTAAATTCCATATCTTGCATATCTTTGTAATGCTCTTCTAAAATTTTATTAATTTTAACAAATTCATCATAACATTCTGGCATAACTTCTTTTAAAGTCTCAATGGACTGTGGCGTACGAATACCGGCTACAACATCTTCACCTTGAGCATTCATTAAATATTCACCATATAGCTTTTTCTCACCAGTAGCTGGATTACGAGTGAAAGCTACACCAGTTCCTGAAGTTTCTCCGCGATTTCCATAAACCATTTCTTGAACATTAACTGCTGTTCCCCAACTGCCTGGAATATCATTAAGTCTACGATAAGTAATGGCACGATCATTATTCCAACTTCTAAATACGGCTTTAACCGCTTCTAATAATTGAACTTTAGGATCTTGTGGGAAATCTTCACCTGCATGTTTATGATACTCCCCTTTATAAATATCTACTACTTCCATTAAATCTTCAGCAGTTAAATCGGTATCATATTCTAAACCTTTTTCTTCTTTTATTTTATCGAATAATCTTTCAAATGAACTTTTTGGAAAGCCCATAACTACATCGGCAAACATTTGAATAAATCTACGATAACTGTCATAAACAAAACGTGGATTACCAGTAACTTCAGCAAAACCTTTAGCAACTTCATCAGTCATACCTAAGTTTAAAACTGTATCCATCATTCCTGGCATTGATGCCCTGGCACCACTACGCACACTTACAAGTAGTGGGTTTTTAGCATCACCCATTTTTTTACCAGTAATTTTTTCAAGCTCAGCTAGCTTTTCAAAAATTTGTGTTTCAACTTCTTCGCTTATAACTTTGCCATCATCATAATATTTATTACAAGCTTCAGTTGTTACTGTAAAACCACTAGGTACTGGAAGGCCAATATTAGTCATTTCCGCTAAGTTAGCGCCCTTACCACCTAGAGTATTACGCATATCCTTATTTCCTTCACTAAACAAGTATACATATTTTTTCATATATTTCCTCCTTTATCGCGCATAATCATTATAACAAAATAGCCTACTCCTTTCAAGAAAATATCCCTAAAAATTTGAATTTATTTATAACAAAAATAACTTTGGAAAAATCAAAGTTATTTTTTTCGTAAATGTCTAAAATTTGGTGAAAAAGTTATTGGTAGTGAATCGGCCTTGCCATATTTAATAATAGCTTGAGAAAGAGGCATATCCTCTACTTTTCCCATGTTTAAGGTATCCATATCTTCAAATGTTCCGATACCAGTCGTTGTTAATTCACCATTAGCTGTTAAATAAATATAAGACTGAATTACACAATCTTCGATATCACGAACTCCATATTTTAAATCTATTTTATAGTCGACCTCTTTACCACTAGTAGAACGCCCTGTTTTAATTAAGTCTTTAGCGAATACGGGATGGCTACTAATATTAATTTTATCTTCACTTTTTAAATAGTTAGTTTTAACCTCTTGTTTAACATCTTCGTGATACCAGTCATCAGACAAGGAAATTGAAGAATATTTTTTAGTTTTTGCTTCTTCTAATAATGTGTTTAAATTTTTTCGCGTATATAATTCTATGGCCTGCTGACGACGATAATCTGTAAATTTCGAAAATGCATCCACAATAACCTCACTATAAATTTGTCCGTTAGTAACTAAGCCTATTTCCGAAACCGGAATTTTTTCATTAATAATCTTATCGACAGTATAAGCAATAATATTTGGATTTAATGTAGGTTCTCCACCAGAAAAATCCAAACTATAAATGTCTCTAAATTTATTAAGTTCAAAGAAAGCATCGACATGCTTTTCATCTAAATTAATATTTTGTGCATCTCCGCGCATACAATGAGCACATTTCAAATTACAACGTCTAGTAACTTCAAAAAGAACATTATAAATGATAAACTTCATAGTATTCCCCCCTTAAAAACATTGTATATTATAACAATTTATAATTTTTTGTCAATTTGTATGTTATAATGATGGTGGAGGATAGCTGATATGAATGAAGAAAAATTAAAAGAACTTATTAATGCCACAGTTAAAAGTGATAATACTAAATTAGTTAATACCATATTTTATGTAGTTAAACAAATAATTGAATTACCGGAAAATACTGAAACTTCAATATCACAATTATTAAATGAAAACTATACCAATAAAGAGTTATTTGAAATAAATAAATATGTTGGCATCATATGCGAGAAAGTTAATATTCATTTAGAAAAAAATAATAATGGACAATATGTAGGTCTACCATACAATATTCCATTTATCAAAAAATAAAACCTTACTCTGTATGATATGAACCCCGTTTCTTGGACATAGAAACGAGGTTTTTTATTATATTAAATAAGCGAATAGGCCTTTAAAATATATAAAAGCTTTCGCATAAATATCATTTGGTGCCCTAAGGGAAGAAGTATAACAACTATTACTGTTTTTTTAAAACTTTAGAATACCCTTTATCTAATAAACTGCTAAAATCATTAGGAATTTTTTTCTTTGCTTCTTCTATTAATTCATTAGGAATTCCATATAATGCTTCTGCCATTGAACCAACTATACAAGCATTTGTATCTGTATCACCACCAAAAGATATAACTTTTAGCAACGATTCTTCAAAACTGTTTGAGATAAATAATGCATATAAACAATTATTAATTGTTTTATAACATGTTGTATTAAATCCATCAAAATCAGAATAATTTAACTTTAAATTCAATTCTTTTATTATTTCTTCTTTTAAGAAACCTAAACGCGCTAGAAAAATAATTAATGCAATCGTGGTAGCAGAATTTATTGCTTCTAAAGAATTGTGAGATGGAATAGTAGCTAAACGAGCATTATTAATTATATCTTTTTTGTTGTTAAACAAATAACCAACTGCAGAAATTCTCATCATCGCACCATTACCAATACTTTTTCCATTTTCTTGATCTAATGCCCATTTTGTAAATCCAGGTGAAAAAATGCCTTTAAAATAAGGTGTAAATTCTGGTTTATATGTTAAAAATTTTTTTGCATATTTTTTTAAGTAATACTCATAATTTTTATCGTTTAAAATTGCATCTAAAATAGCTATAGTTAATATAGTATCATCACTATAGAAACTTTTTTCATTAATCAATTGTTTAGGATTTAATTTTGAAAAATGTTTAGTTTGCTGATATTCATATATAGAACCTGCCAAATCTCCTATAACTGCTCCCCACATAGTATTACCTCTCTCTTATTTATTGTCTTTAACAATATACAAGCGTGTTTTCTAAATTGTCATAAATTTTTATAAAATATATTGTATCAAGAACAAATGTTTGACATACTTAATTTGGAACATTTAATAGTTGGGTGATTGCCGAGCTTCTTAATTGAAGGGAGGTGATAAGATGTCAAA
>CANRBD010000002.1 GCA_947628765.1 uncultured Bacilli bacterium | reverse complement strand
AAATAGGTCAAGAGTATAAATATGATTTAAAAAATAACGGAAATAAAAATGTGTCATTTGATAGCAGTTATCGGACATACAGCTGCTGAATTAATATATAGTAGAGTGGATTCAAATAAAGAACATATGGGTCTCACAAATTGGAAAAATTCTCCTGATGGTTTAATATATAAATATGATGTTAGTATTGCTAAAAATTATTTAAATGAAGAAGAATTAGAAAAGTTAAATGATTTAACAAATATATTTTTAGTTTTTGCAGAAGATGAAGCAAAAGAAAGACATATTATGACAATGCAAGATTGGATAAATGCTACAGATGATTTGTTAAAATTTAGAAGAAAAAAAGTATTATATAATTCGGGAAATATTTCACATAAACAAGCAGTAGAAAAAGCAGAAAGTGAATATGAAAAATATAGAATTATTCAAGATCAAAAATATGTTTCTTCAATGGATGAATTTTATAATAAATATTTGGAGGAAAATAAAAATGACTGATAAATATATTTTAAGGGAAGTGATTCAAATGTCAAATGAAGAAAAATTAACTAAAGTCGGAATTAACTGGTATCCAGGGCATATGGCTAAAACCAAACGACTCATAAGCGAACAAATAAATTTAATTGATATTGTTTACGAGGTCATCGATGCTAGAATGCCACTTTCTTCTAAAATAATTGATATTAATGAGTATACTCATGATAAACCTAAAAATTTAATTATGAGTAAAATCGATTTGTGTGATATGAAAGAAACAAAAAAATGGATAGAATACTATAAACAAAAGGGTTATCACATATTACCTATGAATTTAGAGGGGAACATAAATATTAAACCCTTAATCTCTTTAACTGAAGAAGTATTAAAAGAACATAATCAAAAAAGAGAAACTAAAGGAATGATAAAACGCAAAGCGAGAGTTTTAGTTGTCGGTATTCCAAACGTAGGTAAAAGCACTTTAATTAACCGCTTGGCCGGCAAAAAAGTTACTAATATTGGTAATAAACCAGGTGTCACTAAAAACTTAAATTGGATTAGAGTAAATGATAATATCGAACTTTTAGATTCACCAGGTATTTTATGGCCCCGTCTTGAACAAACTAATGCTTTTAACTTAGCTACATTTACAGCCATTAGAGAAGAAATTTTACCTCTTTATGATGTTACGGAGTATATTTTAAAAACTTTAGAAAAATATTATCCTAATATTTTAAAAGCTCGTTATGGCATAGAAACCTTAAATGATGATATCATTATAGATTTAGAAGACATTGGCAAAAAACGTGGCTGTTTAATAAAAGGTGGCGAAGTCGATTATGATAAAGTTATGAGTTTAATTATGAATGATATCAAAAATGGTTATATTAAAGGGATTACCTTTGATAGATATAATGGGAGTATAAATGAATAAAACCGAAATTATAAATAAGTTAAATGAATATAACTTCGATAAAAACGAATATATCATCTTATCAACGGCTTCTTTAGTTTTGCAAGGTATCAAAGATAAAGCTAATGATATTGATTTAGCTGTATCGCCAAAATTATATAAAGAAATTACTTCAACATATAAAGGAACATATAAAGAAACTAATGTTTATACTTTTGACAAATTTGATGCCGGTCTAAACTATTTTGATAGCGAAAAAACTATCATCCATAATCTCCCCATGCAAACTATTTCGGCAGTTTTAAAATTAAAACAAAAATTAAATCGCGAAAAAGATATTACAGATATTAACCTTATTAATAACTATATCCGCACTCAAAATCCCTTAGTTTTAGCTTATTTAGGTGACGCCATTTATGAATTATATGTCCGCTTATATTTACTTAATAAAGGAATATCTAAGGTAAATGACCTGCAACAAGAAAGTATAAAATACGTAAGTGCGAAAGCCCAAAGCCAATTTTTAGACACTATGCTTAATGAAAATTTTTTAACTCCCAAAGAAATTAATTTAGTCAAAAGGGCTCGTAATCACAAAAGCCACAGCAGCAAAAGCGCCGATATTATAACTTATAAAAGAGCTACTGGCCTAGAAGCATTAATTGGCTATTTAAAATTAACAAATAATTATCAAAGAATCGATGAAATTATGAATAAAATATTAAATTAAAATTCTATCTAAAAATAAAAAAGTAGGTGATTTAAATGTATGTATATGGCAAAAACGTTGCTAAAGAGCTATTAGATAAAGATGAAAAAATAAAAAAAGCCTTTTTATATAAAAATTTTAGTGATAAAGATATAATCGACCAGTTAAATATTAAAAATATAAGTACTCTTTATCTGGATAAATACGAATTAGATAAAATAGAAAAAGGTAATCACCAGGGCATAATCTTAGAAATTAGTGATTATGATTACGCTTCTTTAAATAGTATTATGCAAGAAGATATTATTGTCGTACTTGACCACCTAGAGGATCCCCATAATGTAGGAGCTATTATCAGGACTTGTGAAGCCGCAGGAATTAAAAGTCTTGTTATTCCTAAAGATCGTGGAGTTAAAATTAATTCGACAGTTATGAAAGTTAGTGTTGGAACTACTAGTAAAGTTAACATTGCAATGGTTAATAATCTTGTAAATACCTTAAAAACTTTTAAAGATAATGAATATTGGATTATTGGAACGGCCATGGAAGGAACCGATTACCGAAAAATTGACTATCAAGGTAAAATTGTCCTTGTTATTGGCAATGAAGGCAAAGGTTTAAGTCGTTTAGTTAAAGAAAACTGTGATTTTATTGCTTCTATACCTATGCGCGGCACTGTAAATAGTTTAAATGCTTCAGTAGCAGCGGCTTTAATTATTTATGAGGCGGTAAGACATGAAATATAAAGAACTAAACGATTATGAATTAGTTAGTAGGGTTAATGAAAGTGAAGAAATTACAGAAATTTTATTTGAAAAATATCGTCCTTTAATTACCAAAATTGCCAATAAAATGTATACGCAAAATAGTAAAAATGGGCTAGAATTAAATGACCTAATCAATGAAGGAATGGTCGCTTTTAGTATTGCTATTAATACTTATAATGAACACAAAGACACTTTATTTTATACATATGCCAAAAAGTGTATTGAACGAAAAATCATTAGTTTAATCATTACGGCTAATAGACAAAAACATCAAATATTAAACTCTTCTTTATCAATGGAAGCCATGGATTTTAATAATAATACGAATAACATCGATAAAATTATTGGTGATGAAAATAGTAATCCTGAGACAATTTTACTTGATGTTGAAAACGTTAATTCTTTAATTCGGGAAATGATGCATGAACTAACAGCTTTTGAATCACAAGTATTTGATTTAAAAAAAAGTGGCTTTACCTATAAAGAAATTTCCGAAATTTTAGGTGTCAGTCCTAAAAAAATCGATAATGCAATTCAAAGAATCAAAACTAAAATTAAAAAATACTTAAAAAATAAAGATGATACTAACAAATAAAAATACCATCTATTATTCACAAATTCTCCTTGACAAATGTAAAAAATACGCATATAATTAAAATAGATTGTTGTGACGAGAGGAGAATTAGTTATGGTAGAAAACATAAATTTTGTTCAGGATATTGTACTTAAAGATAAAAATCTACACCAGGTAATGTTTAACATATCGGATTTTCAATTATATTTTGGTTCAAAAAAAACAGTAGAACTTTTTGAAGATAAAATCTTAGAAATTGAAAATCCTTATTTATCTTATTGGTTTGTCACGCAGTTCAAAGAAGCTGACATTAAAGCCCATGAACAAATAGTCTTAAAGAAAGGTACCGCTAAAATTAATTATTTATTTACTAGAGATGTTGAAGGCGCTGATGTTAAAGCCCATGAAAAAGTTATTCTTGAAGAAGGAACCGCTCAAGATAATTATTTATTTGCCCGCGATATTGAAGGCGCTGATGTAAAAGCCCACGGACAAGTAGTGCTAGATCGAGATGCAAAGTCCGAGTATTATTTTTTGTTTGCATATGAAGGAATTTGCTAGAGATATAAGTGGTGCCGATATAAAAGCCCATGCCCAAGTAATTTTAAATAGTAATGATGTGAACTATAACTACCGGTTTGCTAAAGATGTTGAAGGTGCTGATGTAAAAGCCCACGGAAAAATAATAATTAAAAGAGGCACCCTTTGGGACAATTATTCATTTGCTCGTGATGTTGAAGGGGCTGACATCAAGGCTCACGCTCAGGTTATTTTAGATAGTCAAGATATAGAACATAATTATTTATTTGCTAAAAACGTGAAGGGAGCTGATATAAAAGCCCATGCCCAAGTAGTTTTAAATAAATATGCTCACACTAATTATCAATGGGAATCTACTTTCGAAAAGGAAATAGAAGGTGTCCATTATTTGGCTGAAATAACTGGTATGGAAATTCCTACAAACTTATCCGCAATAAAACACTTGGATAAATTTGTAGATCAAAAGATCTATGATAGTTGGATATCAGAAGATGAACTACAAAATATAAGTCCAAAAAAAGTTAAACAAAAAAAGTTAATAAAAGCTATCTTTAAACCAATGATTAATTATTAATATAAAGTAAAAAATACGTTTTTGTTATATCATTTGACGTATTTTTTTTCTAATTAATTTATTATATTTATAAACTCTTTAATCAATAAAATCATCTTTTTATATGTTCCAATACTTGACATACATGTTATAATAATTACTGGAAGTGGTATTTATGACACCAACAGAAATAACCGGATATAAACTATTTAATAAAGGATTAAGCAACCGCTACGGTCAAAAATTTATCCTAAATAAATTATATAAAACTAATGGACCGATAAAATGGGGTCATAATGGTTTTCATTTATGTCATTTTCCGGAAGATTGTTTTCGTTTTTTTGATATGGCTAAAGAAACTGATTTAACTATTGTTAAAGGCAGTGGCGAGATTAACTATTATGACGATGAATATAACGGTTATTACGATATGGCCGTATGTGAAAACATGCAAATACTAAAAATCTTGGAAAGAGAAGAGATAATTAAACTTGGTTTAAATTTACCGTTTTATCGTTTAACACGTTTTCTTTCAACAATAAAACTAGATTCAAAAGAGATAAACTTATTTAAAGAAAAATTTTATAATAACGAAGAAATTATGGATTATATTGCTTATTATCAAGAAAACGATAAAGAAGCTTTTGTTAAAAGGATGGGAAGTATATGGAAGAAATAATTATTAAAGGTGCCCGTGAAAATAACTTAAAAAACATTGATATCACCTTACCAAAAAATAAATTAATTGTCATGACTGGCGTTAGTGGAAGCGGGAAGAGTAGCCTCGCTTTTGATACAATTTATGCCGAAGGACAAAGAAGATATGTTGAAAGTCTAAGCGCTTACGCTAGACAGTTTTTAGGTGGTTCAGAAAAACCATTAGTTGATAGTATTGAAGGTCTTTCACCATCGATAAGTATTGATCAAAAAACAACCCATAAAAATCCTCGTAGTACTGTTGGTACCGTTACCGAAATATATGATTATTTAAGACTTTTATATGCTAGAATAGGGGTGCCATATTGCCCAAATCATCATATTCCAATTTCTTCACAAAGTATTGAAGAAATGGTAAATGATATACTAGCCCTAGAGGACGGAACCAAAATAAGAGTTTTAAGCCCTGTTGTCGGTTTAGAAAAAGGCACTCACAAAGATTTATTAGAAAATTTACGTAAGGATGGCTATGTTCGAGTTGTTATCGATGATAAAGATTATGATTTATCTGAGGAAATAGTTTTAGAAAAAAACAAAAAACATTCCATTGAAGTTGTAATCGATCGTTTAATCATTAAAGAAGAAATAAGAAGCCGTTTATATGAAGCCGTAGAAATAGCCGTAAAACTAGGTAAAGGAAAAGTCTTAATCGATGTCATTGGCAAAGAAAAAATGCTTATGAGTGAAACTTATGCCTGCCCACACTGCGATTTTTCATTGCCCGAATTAGAACCAAGAATGTTTTCATTTAATGCCCCTTACGGAGCATGTCCCGATTGTAAAGGTTTAGGCATTAAATATAAAATCGATGAAGATTTAGTAATTCCGGATAAAAATTTAAGTATAAATGAAGGAGCTATTAAAGTCATTAATGTAAGTGAACCTAATAATATTACATATACCGAACTCGAAACAACATGTAACTATTATAAAATTGACATGAATGCCCCGGTTAAAAATTTATCACGTCAAGATTTAGATATTATTTTTTATGGTTCTAAAGATATTATGAGTTTTAATTATATATCAAAAAGCGGTAATACAAGAACCAAAAAAGACTTTTTTGAAGGAATTATCACTAATTTAGAAAGACGCTATGTCGAAAGTAAAAGTACTTGGATCCGTGAATGGATTGAAAATTATATGACTGAACTTGAATGTGAATCATGCCATGGTGCTAGATTAAATAAACGTATGCTTTCTGTTTTAATTGGACAAAAAAATATCTATGAACTGACGCAAATGAGTATTAAAGATATTATGGCTTTTCTAAATTCTTTAAAACTTAATAAACAAGAACAGAAAATTTCAGAATTAATTATTAAAGAAATAAAATCACGTCTCACATTTTTAATCAATGTCGGTTTAGAATATCTTACTCTTTCCAGAAATGCCGGTACTTTATCTGGGGGGGAAGCTCAGCGTATTAGATTAGCTACACAAATTGGCTCAAGACTAACTGGAGTTTTATATGTCTTAGATGAACCATCTATTGGTCTTCATCAACGTGATAATCAAAGATTAATTAATTCATTAAAAGAAATGCGCGATTTAGGCAATACCTTAATCGTCGTTGAACACGATACGGAAACCATGTTAGAAGCTGATTATTTAGTGGACATTGGTCCTAAAGCCGGTGTTCATGGCGGCTATATTGTCGCTAAAGGTACCCCTAAAGAAGTTATGCAAAATGAAAACAGTTTAACTGGTAAATATTTAACCGGCAAAGAAAAAATTGCGGTTCCTAGTAAAAGACGTAAAGGCAATAAAAAATATTTAGAAATTAAAGGAGCTGAAGCTAATAATCTTAAAAAAATAAATGTTAAATTTCCATTAGGAAAATTTATCTGTATAACCGGTGTTAGCGGTAGTGGTAAAAGTACTTTAATTAATGAAATTTTATATAGAGTAGTAGCCAATAATCTATATCGCACTAAAGGTAAACCAGGTAAATATAAAAGCGTTAAAGGACTAGAAAACATCGATAAAGTTGTCGAAATATCGCAAGCCCCTATCGGAAGAACTCCACGTTCTAATCCAGCTACTTACACAGGAGTCTTTGACGATATAAGAGATGTCTTTGCTGAAACTAAAGAAGCCAAAATGCGTGGTTATGATAAAGGCCGATTTTCTTTTAATGTTAAAGGCGGAAGATGTGAAGCCTGCTGGGGTGATGGGGTTAAAAAAATCGAAATGCACTTTTTACCTGATGTTTATGTTCCTTGCGAAGTTTGCCATGGAACTCGTTACAATACTGAAACCTTACAAATTAAATATAAAGGCAAAAATATATATGATGTCTTAGAAATGACGGTTGAAGAAGCCTATGAATTTTTCCAAAATATTCCAAAGGTTAAAAATAAATTACAAGTTTTAATGGATGTCGGTCTTTCATATATCAAACTAGGTCAAAGTGCACCTACTTTATCTGGTGGAGAAGCCGCCCGCGTAAAACTAGCTAAAGAGCTTCAAAAGAAACCTACAGGTAAAAGTTTATTTATTTTAGATGAGCCTACCACTGGTCTGCACATCGATGACATAAAAAAATTACTTAATATTTTAAATCGCATTGTCGATAACGGGGACACAGTTATTGTAATTGAACACAATCTTGACTTAATTAAAGTAGCTGACCATATTATCGATTTAGGCCCAGAAGGTGGCGATAACGGTGGTACAATCGTTGCCGAAGGAACACCAGAAGAAATTACTAAATGTCAAGACAGTTTTACCGGACAATTTTTAAAACCATATTTAACTAAATAATATTGTATTTTATAGGAAAACATATTATAATAAATAAGTCAGGGGGAAGTAAGATGGATGACATGTGGAATGAATATGATGATGAGTTTAGTTTTAAATTCAACATTATCTCAAACGAAAAATATCAAGAAATACAATCTAGCCTTAAAGCTTTAACTGAAATTGGGCTAAAAATATACGATATCTATTTTAATAAAATGTTGAAATTAGAAAATGCGGGTAAACAAAAAAGTCCAGAATTTACTGAATGTATAAAAACTTTAAGATTGTTAAAAAGTAAAGAAGAACGTCTTTATAACGAATTAAAAGATGAAGATTTAACATCATATAGTAATATTGTTTCTGATCATCTTGATACATTAACAACTAATGATGATGCTAAAGATATGGTCAGTGAACGAATTGAATATCTAAGTGATATTATCAGTATGAAAAATAACGACATATTAAGCGCGGAAGATATTAATTCCGATATTTTCTCATATAAAATTTTAAAATATTTAGAATTAGAATATCTTCACGATTTAGATAACTCTAATTTCAGTAAAGAAGAGCAGAATCGTGTCAAATATTCACTAGCGTTTACTTCATATTATCTTGAAAATTCAATGTTGCTTTTTGATTATGATATATCAAAAATTTTAGTGTTGTCTGATGAAGATAAAAGAAAATTACCATTACCAAAAAATAAAACTTATGAAGAAGCTATATCTGATGCCTGTTATTATGATATTTGTGGCTTAAGTGCTAGTGTTTTATCTGATAACTTAGAAGAAAATCAACTATATGAACACTTAAATCGTATTAAATACTTAATAAAAAATGTAAAAACTAGTGATATTCAATTACTAATTGATACATATACATCGGTAGAAGCATTAGAAAAAAACACCAATGCTTACCAAGAATTAAAAATAATCGAAAATCTTTACCGCGAAAACGATGAAGAGGACATAGATGACTTTGAAGTTTTATTAGATATAAACGATTTAGAAGAAAATGATACCTATAATCAATTATATAAAATATTTAATGATGAACTAAATACTAGAGATGATAAAGATATTGATAATAATGAACTAATTCAAAACGAAGAAACCGATAAAATTCCTATTGAAGTAAGTCAAAAAATCTTCGAATTAATTAAAACAGCTAATCAAATTGTAAATGATTTATATCTTATGGATTTTGGTGACGATGAACTTTGTCAAAACTTACAAGAAGCCATAAAAAAAGAACAAAAGTTATTTGATGAAATTTATCCTCATTACAGCAAAACATTATATAAATTTATTACCGATGAAGCTGATGAAATGCTCGGCATCGAAAGCGGCAATGACGAGGGTGAATTAGAACTTATAATCCCCGACGATAAAGTAAATTACTACTATATTAAAGAGCACTTAAAAAGCCTTTTCCCAGTTGCTCATAATAAAATATATGCTTCTAAAGATCTTCAACATTTCGCCCTATATGAACTTGTTTTAGAATCATTAAAAGATCTTCGTAAATTAGCTGAAAAAACTTCCGATAATGATTTACGTGATAATTTAGGATGGTTAGAAATTGAACTTATTCTTGAAAATAATATCTTAACGGAGGCTTATATTAATGCCAAAGGAAACCTTGAAGATATTACTATTTTAGATGATGGAACTATTAGTGAATTATTAGACATTTCTTTAGAAGAATATCAATTTGATCGTAGTAACTTTTTATATTCTACACTCCAATATGATATTCATGAATTAGTAAATATTCCTGATGATTGCTTAGATTCTATTGAATTAGCTGACCGCACTTATCAAAAAATATTTATCGAAAAAGCTTATAAAGTGCTTACTAAAGATGATAAGCAAAAATTATATAACATTTATCTTCAAGAAAGTCGTAATTTCTTACTTAACCTTTTAAAAACGGAAGCAAATGACCGTATGTTAGATGAATTTTTAGCTTTAGTTAGACAAAATATTCATGATTTTAATATTTTAGACTTTAATAACCAAGAAGCAAAAAATAAGCTTTTAAATAACTTTAATCAAGAACAAACAATGTTCAATCATATTTGGGCTAATGACGCTGAACTTTTACAACTATATTTAAAGCTTGAAATTGAGGCTTTATCTAAAGAACCAGATAATTTAGAAATCTTAGTTATTAATCGCGTTCAAAACTATATTAATCAAGAATTACCAGGCTTAAATCAATATACCAAAATAGCTAGTAACCTTATTTGGAACAATTATCTTATAGAATGTTTTCAAAATTTAAATGAAATTATTAAGACTACTACCGGTGAAGAGCATGACAAACTATATTATCAATTAAATAGATTCGCTATGTTCAGTCCTAATTTTATTCATCAATTTATTAATGCTGATGGTAACCCTGATAATCTTAGACCTTTAGATGATACCACAACGGCTAATATTTTAAATATGCAGTTAAATGATTATCTCGACTTAAAAAAATATATTACAAATAAACAGTTAGAAACTTTAGCAAATCAATATAAGATAATTTCATCTTTAGACGAAACTACTGAGACTAAAATCAATAAAGCTATATTATTTGCTTATTTAAAACCAATAGCTGGCGATTTAGATGATGAAATACTCACTAATAATAAAACTTTACAAAAATAATATAAAACGACATTTAATTCAATGTCGTTTTTTTATACTAATAACGGTGAAAATTTATGACAGTTTATATCGATGTAATCCTATTTTTAAATTTTTTCTTTGATTTTTTACTTTTACTTACAACATCTATTGTTTTAAAAAGACATGCCAAAATCTTTAATATCTGTTTTGGTGCCTTTATTGGTTCATTAAGTACTTTAGTTTTATTTTTTGATATAAACACAATTCAACTTTTCCTGATTAAAATATATTTAAGCATTTTAATGATTTTATTTACCTTTTACTATAAAGATTTTAAATATACGATTACTAATCTTGGAATTTTTTATGTCATAAGTATTTTACTTGGTGGTTTTCTTTATTTACTTAATCTTGAATTTTCCTATAAACATCATGGATTAATTTTTTACAATAATGGTCTTAGTATAAATGTGATTATTTTATTCATAATCTCACCACTAATTTTATATATTTATGTAAAGCAAAGTAAAATTTTTAGTAAAAAAATCAAAAACATTCATAAAGTTATATTAAAAATAGGTAAAACCGAATTAAATTTGATTGGCTATTTAGATACCGGCAACACACTAACTTATCAAGGTAAACCGGTAATCATCACTAATATTCCTAATAATTTTCACAAAAAGAAAATTCTAGTACCCTATATAACCATAAAAGAAACCGGTACTTTAGAATGCATAAAAGCTAAAATTGAAGTTGAAGAAATGGGAACGTATGAAATTTTATTAGGTTTTAGCGATAACTTTCAAATGAGCGGAATTGATTTATTATTAAATGGAAATATGGAGGCGATAAAATGATTCAAAAAATTAAAAAGTTATTACGTATTTTTTTTGAAGATGATAATGTTTTTTTTATTGGCAGCAGTGACAAATTACCCGAACCCCTTACTAAAGAAGAAGAAATAATGTATGTTAAAAAAGCCATGGATGGCGATAAATTAGCTAGAGCCAAGCTAATTGAACATAACCTCAGATTAGTTGTCTTTTTATCTAAAAAATATGAGAATACTGGCGTTGATTTAGAGGATTTAGTCAGTATTGGTAGTGTTGGACTGATTAAAGGAGTAAATACCTATAAACTAGATAAAAACATCAAATTAGCCACTTATGCTTCAAGGTGTATTGATAATGAAATTTTAATGTTTTTAAGAAAAAATCGTAAGCGCCGAGGAGAAATTAGTTTTGAAGATAACTTAAGCTATGATTCTGAAGGTAATGAACTACATTTAGAAGATATCTTAGGTACTGATTCTGACATTGTTACTAAAGGTCTTGAAAAAGAAATAGAAAAAAAACTTTTATATGAAGAAATTGAAAATCTAAGTCCGCGTGATAAAAAAATTATGGTGTTAAGATATGGCCTTTTTGGAACTGATGAAATGACCCAAAAAGATGTGGCTAAACTATTAGGCATTAGTCAGTCATATATTTCGCGAATTGAAAAGAAAGTTATTAGGCGCCTTAAAAATTTAGATAAAGATTAAAATAGTTATCCTTTACTAGGCAAATGAATATATTATTTATAGGTGATGTAAATGGATACAAAAGAAAAATTTAAAGATTTTGTAAAACAAAACCCAATTTTACTTACTCACGTCAAAGATGGTTCCATGACCTGGCAAAAATTTTATGAAATATATGACTTATACGGGGAAGATAATGAAGCTTGGAAAGATTATTTAACCGTATCAGCTGCATCGGCAGCAGCAACTTCTTTCGATTTAATAGGTTTTTTAAAAAGAATTGATTTAGATAGCATTCAAAATGGTGTAAATAGTATGCAAAGAGTACTAGGCTTACTTCAAGATATGTCGACAAACAAAAAAAGCACTAGTGAAAAGCAAAAGCCAAGACCACTTTACAAACACTTTGATGATTAATGATTTTAGATCTACAATATCGCATCAAAAATAATGAATACTATTTAAAATTTTTAAGACAAAATTCTGATTGGTATAAACTATTAAATCGTAATCCCGCTAATTTTAAAATGTTTGAAGAAAAAGCTAAAGAGTTAGCTAAAGCTAGAAGAATGGATAAACTATCCGATACCTTAAATACTATTGAAATGTTAGAAAAAGTACTATCCACTTTAAAATAAATATGTTATAGTATTGTTGGTGATATAAATGCGAGTAATTAGTGGAATTTATAAAGGTAAAAATTTAAAAGGTTTTGATATCGATGGTACTAGACCAACAATGGATAGAGTAAAAGAATCCTTGTTTGGCACCATTCAGACTAAAATTCCAGATAGTACTTGTTTAGACTTATTTGCCGGTAGTGGGGCGTTAGGCATTGAAGCCTTAAGTATGGGAGCCAAAGAATGTTATTTCATCGATAATAACATAGAAGCTATTAAAACTTTAAACGAAAACACTTTAAATATTAAAAATGCCTATGTTGTTAAATGTGATTATAAAAAATATTTAAAAGAAACTAAACTAAAATACGATATTATATTTTTAGATCCACCTTATAAAAATAATAATTTAAATAAAGCTATTAAATTAATTGAAGAACTAGAGCTTTTAAATAAAAATGGGCTTATTGTCTGTGAATATGAAACGGAAAAGCCAATTTCTAATTTAGAACTTATCAAAGAAAAAAAGTATGGAAATAAATATATTAAGATATACAAAAACTCATAAATCTAAATATTATGAGTTTTTACTTTATTAAACTTTTTAAACATATTATACACAAATAAGCTATAAAGTTAAGCAAAGTTTAACAGTTTTGTTTGACTTTTAATCAGCTTTTATTTATAATAAATCACGGTTTAAATGGAATATGTATTAATACCATACTTTTCATCGACTGGATCAAAAAATAAATCATTTAAAAGTGGATAGTACGTCAATATTCCCATAATAATATAAACTAAAACAATGCCAATTAAACTTACATAATTTAAGTTATTATATTTTTTACTTTTTAAAATATAATAACTAATAACCTGGGTTATGGCAATGGTCATAAACAAAACAATAAAATTTAAAACCATATTTTCGCCAGTAAAAGTATAAATTGGTAAATAAATTGCTAAAAAAATGGGAATACTTAAAAATCCTGTTATAAATAAATTAACTAAATAATTACGATTGGGTTGTCCGGATTTTTTTAAAATAAAATAATCTATTAAACCATATAAAATTATCGCCGTAAACAACATTTTCATATGTTCCCAAATACTTTCATTAACAGGAAAGAAAATACTAAATAAGGCATTTGGAAATAAACTATACATGGAATGTACTAAAAAACATAAAAGAAAAATCCCAAATGTCGCGATAACTTTTATCCATTTTAAGGACATAATATACCTCCTTTTTTACATTTAGTATATGAAAAATTAAAAAAATTATGTTTTTTTGTCAGAAAAAAAAGGAAAATAGCTTGTCCATATCGTATATTATATATAGAGGGGTATGATGCTAATGAGTTATATCGACCAAGAAAAAATTAAAGAAATTAGAGATGCCGCTGATATTGTCGAAATTATTTCTAATTATGTTTCTTTAACACCTAGAGGTAAAAATTATTTTGGAATATGTCCATTTCACGATGATAATAACCCCAGTATGAGTGTTAATCGTGACAAAAAAATTTATAAATGTTTTTCATGCGGAGCTACGGGAACAGTTTTTAAATTTGTCATGGACTATGAAAATATCTCTTTTATCGAAGCTGTCAAAAAAGTGGCCGATAGTGCCGGTATTAATATCGACATCGGTAATATTCCTAAACTTAAAAATCATTCTAAATTATATGAAATATATAATTTAAGTTTAAAATTTTATACTAACAACATCAATACCTCAGCTGGTAAAGAAGCCAGAGAATATTT
The DNA here is from genome assembly GCA_947628765.1 of uncultured Bacilli bacterium. GTDB lineage: Bacteria > Bacillota_I > Bacilli_A > RF39 > UBA660 > Coprosoma. Next base: position 14,030 of record CANRBD010000002.1, on the reverse strand, counting down.
AAAAGCTCGCGGTATAAACGATGATATTATTAAAGAATTTCAAATTGGACTAGCCCTTGATGATAAAGATTCGTTATCCAAATTATTATTTAAAAAATTTGATGAAAAATCTATAATGAAAAGTGGTTTAGTCAATAAAAACACCTATGGCTTTTTAGATTTATTCTATGGCCGAATTATGTTTCCACTTTATGATTTAAAAGGTAATGTTGTTGCTTATAGTGGCCGCATATATAATCGTGAAGATAAATCAAAATATTTTAATACTTGGGAAACAGAAATTTTTAAAAAAGGGGAGCTTCTTTATAATTATCATCGCGCCAAAGACAGTGCGAGATTAAACAATCAAATAATCGTCATGGAAGGCTTTATGGATGTTATTAGAGCCTATTCCATCGGTATTACTAATGTTGTAGCCACTATGGGTACAGCCGTTACTAAAGAGCAAGCTATTTTAATTAAAAAAATGGCTAAAGAAGTAATCCTATGTTTTGATGGTGATGATGCTGGAGCGCATGCCACGATGGCGTGTGCCGATGAATTAATAGCCATTGGGGTTATTCCCAAAATAATTGCGTTAAAAGATGGCCTAGATCCCGATGAATATATTATGAAAAATGGGGATGAATTTAAAAATTTAATTAAAAATACTATGAATGTAATGGATTTTAAATTAAATTATTTAAAAAAAGGCAAAAACTTAAATAACACTATTGATGAAGCGCAATTTGTCAGTGAAGCGATTAAAGAAATTAAAAAAATAAACGATGATATTCTAAGAGAATTAACCATTAAAAAAATTGTTAATGAAACCGGCTTAGATGAAGGTATTTTACGTTCTAAATTAGGCAATAATAAAGTTAAAATGCCAAAAGTTAAACCTAAACCAAAAATTAAAATGAATAAATATGAAATGGCTGAAAGAAATTTAATATATTATATGTTAAGATACCCCGAAGTTATCAAAATATATAATACTAAAGTAACTTATATGCCAACTGAAGAATATCGCTTTTTAGCTAGGGAAATTAAAATGTTTTATAACGAATATGGTTTTATCAAAGAAGCTGATTTAATCGATTATGTCGAATGTGATGAAGATATCGTTAAAACCATTTCTAAAATTGAAGAAGCTGATTTAAAAGAAAATTATTCAAACGAGGAAATTGATGATTACATTAAAACCATTAAAGATTATAATGTCAAAAATGAAATTAATAGATTAACTGCCAATATGAAGAAAGAATTAGATCCACTTAAAAAAGCCGAAATTGCGCAGAAAATAATCGATTTAAAAAAGGAGAGTACTAATGTTTAATGAAATAAAAAGTTTTGAAGAAAGAAAACAAGAATTAATAAAATTAGGTAAGAAAAAAGGTGTAATTACTTACGAAGAATTAGCTGATAAACTAAAAGGGTTAGAATTAGATGCTGATTCTTTAGATGATTTATATAATGCTTTAAATGAAAATCAAATACAAGTAGTATCAGAAAATGCTGAAGATGATACGGAAGATAACGGAACCGATACTGAAAGCTTAACTAAAGATTTAACAATCAACGATCCAGTAAGAATGTATTTAAAAGAAATTGGACAAATTAAACTACTTACCAATGAAGAAGAAGCTGAGCTAGCTGATCGTATTGTTACAGGTGATGAAGAAGCTAAAGCTATTTTAGCTGAAGCTAATTTACGTTTAGTAGTTAGTATTGCTAAAAGATATGTCGGTCGTGGAATGTTATTTTTAGATCTAATCCAAGAAGGTAATATTGGTTTAATGAAAGCCGTAGAAAAATTTGATGTAACTAAAGGCTATAAATTTTCAACATATGCCACTTGGTGGATTAGACAAGCTATCACTAGAGCTATTGCCGATCAAGCAAGGACTATTCGTGTTCCCGTTCACATGGTTGAAACTATTAATAAACTAGCGCGTGTAGAACGTCAATTAACCCTTGAACTAAATAGAGAACCAACCGAAGAAGAATTATCTAAAAAAATGGGAACCACCGTTGAAAAAATTCGCGATATTTATAAAATTAGTCAAGAACCAGTTAGTTTAGAAACGCCAATCGGCGAAGAAGATGATTCACATTTAGGTGATTTTATTCCCGATGAAACTAATATGAGTCCAGAAGATTTCGCTATTAATGAACTATTAAAAGATGAAATTTCTGAAGTTTTGCTTACACTTACCGAAAGAGAAGAAAAAGTTATTCGTTTACGCTTCGGACTTGAAGATGGCAGACCTCGCACTTTGGAAGAAGTAGGGCAGTTATTTGGTGTTACTAGAGAACGTATAAGACAAATCGAAGCTAAAGCTTTAAGAAAATTACGTCATCCATCACGTAGCCGTAAGTTAAAAGATTACCTTGGTGACTAATGAAACTATCTAAACGTTTAAAAGCTATTGCAAATTTGATTCCTTCCAATAGTAATATTATCGATATTGGTGCCGACCATGCTTTATTAGATATTTATTTAACTAAAGAAAAAAATTGCCAATGCTTAGCGACTGATATTTCCGCCAAATGCATTGAAAAAGCTAATAAAAATATTCAAAAATATCAAGTAAACGTAACAACAATGGTTACTGATGGTCTAAAAAATATTCCTTTACATCAAGAAATTATCGTTATGTCTGGCATGGGCACATATACAATTTTAAAAATATTAAATCAAAAAATAACTAATGATTTAATAATTAGTTCCCAAAATGATATTCCTTATTTAAGAAAAGCGTTAAAAAAGAAAGGATATTACCTTTACCAAGAACAAATTGTTAAAGACAAACATTTCTATGTTATTACATACTATAAATATAAAACCGGTAGCAAAATAAAGAATTTATATAATTTTTCCAATGACGAATACCGTAATAAACTAATAAAAGAGTATAAACTAAAATATCAAAATGAAAAAAATTTATTTTATAAATTCAAATACTTACATATAATGAGGCAAATAAAAAAAGGAAGTTAATTGGTTAGCTTCTTTTTTTGTTTTTTGATAATATTTTTATTATTAGTTTTACCAACAAAATAATCAATGGATACATTATAAAATGCTGCCAACAGATATAATTTTGATATTGGAATGACAGAAACACCATTTTCATAATTCCAATAAGTTGACTGTTTATCGCCAATTATATTAGCTGCCATGGCCTGAGAATAATGGCTTTGCAGTCTTACTTCTTTTAATCTTTTTTGCAATAATTTTAAATTTATCTTATTTTGATAATTCATTTTAACATTTGATAAACCGGTAACATAATCAAAACTGGTTTTAAAATAATTGACAAACTTATTTAATTTATCAAGCGGAAAATTACTACGACCATTCGCATAATCAAAAAAATTATCAACGGATACTCCAATAATTTTAGCCATTTCTTTTATTGTTAAATCGTTGTCAATTCGCAAATCGTTAATCCGTTTAAATTTTAACAACATACAACATACCACCTAAATTAATTTTAAAATTATTTTGTATTATAATCGTTTTTTTCGGAGATATTAGATAAAAAAAGCAAAATATTTAATTTTTTAAACCAAAGTGTCATTTATAGTGACATTTTCAAATTTAAACGCCAAAAAGGGAAGCCTTTTACTTATACCTTTTTCATACTAAGCAAAAAAAGTTGGCCCCGCATCGATATTCGTGCTTTCACTTACTGATGTATCCGGCATATTTTTCGGTGGTGTACTTGGCGCATCTGTCTTTTTAAACTCGTTCATTACTTTAAACATCGTTTTCGCATTTTTCATCACCGGTGTTATCTGTTTAATAACTGGGATAGCTTGATTTACAAGGCCTAAAGTACGCTGAGTTCCACTTATAAGTGAACCTAAATTAAAATTTCTAAAGCTATTAGTTAAGATGCTAAATAAGCCTGGACGTGCTACACTATATGGCACAAATGAGTAATATGGGTTATAAAAATTCATAATCAAACCCCTTTCTAAAATTATTATATGTTTTTTTCATAAAAATGTTTTGTTTTATGCTGGAAATATGGTATAATTATTAAAGTAGAATAAAGGGTGGGTGAGTGTCTAATGATTGCTAAAATATTATTAATGCCTTGCATATTCGTATATAAATTCGTTAGATACTTTTTCTATGGCCTTTTAGTCATTCCAAAAGCGCTCATATACCCTTTAAGTAGTCGTTCTAAAAATAAAGTAGCACCAAAAAATAAAGTATATTCTACTAATCGTAGTAATGATTTTGGCGCTAGTTCTAGTGCAATTAATAACGAAAAAGAAAATATTTCAAATATACAACCAGATAATAAGAAAATCACTCATCTTTTTAATACAAATAGTAAAAAAACGGGAAAAGAAAAAACAACTTTTGAATACACTTTAGAAAATAAAAATGGCAAACCCATTAAAGGGTATTTTGCGGCATACTCCCAAGCTGAGGTTGAAGCTTATTTAAAGAGCCGTGGTCATACAGTTTTATCTGTTAAAACCTCTAAAATGATTGATATTTTCCATGGAGTCAATGCTTTTAATGCCAAATTTAAAACAAAACATTTGATTTTTTTTCTCGCCCAATTATCTACTTATTTAAAAGCCGGAATTCCTTTAGCTGAAGCTATAAGTATTCTTATTAGACAATTTGAACAACCCACTTATAAAAAAATCTTAGAAGGTGTCAGTTACGATTTATCATTAGGTAAAAGCTTTAGTGAATCATTAGAAGATCAAGGCAAAGCTTTTCCAAGATTACTTATTAATATGGTTAAAACTTCGGAAATGACCGGTGAACTACCTGAAACCTTAGATGATATGGAAGAATACTATAATGAAGTTGAAACTACCCATAAAGCTATGGTCAGTGCCATGATGTATCCAATTATTATCTTCTTTGTTGCTATTGCTGTTGGTACTTTTATTATGGTTTATGTAGTTCCAAAATTTGTCGAAATTTATGATAGTATGGATAATACTGATATCCCAGCTATTACGAAATTCGTCTTGTGGCTTTCAAATTTTATAAGTAATTATGTTATTTTAATTGGTTTAGGTATTGTCCTATTACTCACATTATTTATCTTTTTATACCGCAATGTTACTTCATTTAGAACTAGTATGCAATGGCTAGCTATGAAAACCCCAGGCTTTGGTAATGTTATAATTTATAATGAAGTTACAATGTTTACCAAAACTTTTGCGTCCTTGCTGGCACATAATGTTTTCATTACCGATACTATGGATATTTTAAATAAAGTTAGTAACAACGAAATATATAAAATGATGATTCGTGAGGCTATCGGCAATATTTCTAGGGGAGGGAAAGTTTCAACTGCGTTCAAAGATCATTGGGCCTTTCCAATTCCCGCATATGAAATGATTGTTACCGGTGAAAAAACCGGACAATTACCAGAAATGATGCAGAAAGTGGCCGATTATTATCAAGATTTACATAAAAATGCCGTCGCACGTATCAAAACTTTCATTGAACCAGTCATGATTATTATGCTAACCTTTATGGTTGGAGTAATCGTTTTATCAATCGTTATTCCAATGTTTAATATGTATAGTGCTATTCAACAATAAGGAGTGTATTATGGGTTATTTTATTATGTTCTTTATTCTTGGAACCATTTTTGGTTCCTTTTACAACGTTGTTGGTCTTAGACTGCCAAATGGTGAATCGATAATTAAACCAGCTAGTCACTGCCCAAAATGTCAAACAAAACTTACGGCTTTAGAATTAATCCCCGTTATTTCTTATTTAATTCAAAAAGGTAAATGTAAACATTGCCAAACGAAAATTTCGCCAATTTACATGATCTTTGAATTAACTACTGGCTTACTTTTTGGTCTTGCCTATTTATCATTTGGTTTTTCTTTGAAATTAATAATCGCTTTAACCTTTATTTCAATGTTAATCATTATTATCATCAGCGACTATAAATATATGATTATAAATGATGAAGTTTTAATTGTTTTTGGCATCATTTTAACTTTTGAAATACTATATATAAATGGACCTAAGGCAATAATGATGGGTCTTGTTAGTGGAATTTTGGCTTTTATAACCATGTATGCGATAAAACTTTTCGGTAATTTTCTTTTCAAAAGAGAATCGATGGGTGATGGTGACATCAAATTGCTGTTTATTTTCGGTCTAGTTCTCGGTTATCCGATGGCGATACTGGCAATTTTTGTCGGCTCCTTAATCGGTTTGCCGATATCACTTATGATGCTTAAAAGTCATCAAGACCACATTATTCCTTTTGGACCATTCTTAGCCATAGGTGCCATAATTTTATTATTGTTACAAGTAGATTTTACTTATTTATTAAACTTATATAACGGTTAAAGGCTTCATTAATAAGCCTTTTTCTGATATAATTAAATTGGAGTGTGATAGTATGTATAAAGCTTTAGATAAAAAAGGCATAACCGTTATGCGCATAAATGCCATTATTACAGGACTTATAACTTTAGTTATTCTAGGAATAGGAATTTATTTTATTTATCCATTATTAAAGGAGACTTTTCATTTTGTTATATTTTATATAATAGTAGGGATAATTATAATTTTAGTCTTCCTAGATATTTTCCTCTTTCCACGTCTTCGCTATAACCGTTATAGTTATTTAATTGATAAAGATCGAATTGAAGTTAAAAAAGGATTATTTTTTATAACCACTTCAATTATCTTAATTAAAAGAATTCAAAAAGTTGAACTTTCAACTGGTCCAATCGATAGACTATTTAACTTATCTAATGTTACCATTTATACAGCCGCCGGTAATGTTCTTATTAAATTTTTAAACACCGATGAAGCATTAAAAACAATAGATAAAATAAATGCTTTACTAAAACAAAAATTAGGAAAGAAGAAACAAGATGAAAATTAGATTACATCCTACTATTATTTTAGAAAAATTAATTAATAGTTTAGTATTTATTTTATTAATTGCTTATTCTTTTACCTTAGAAATAATCGAAAATGCGGAAGAAAGTAGTGAGGTAATTAAATCTTTAATTGGAGCTTTAAATTCTAACTTACTGTTATTTATGCTTCTATTTTCACTTATTATATTAATTATTTTTGTGATTATCTTTACCATTTCTTGGAAAAATACTTATCTTTATTTTGAAAATGGAAACCTCATTATTGAACGCGGAAAACTTTTTAAAAAAATCACGACCATCAATTTAAAAGATATTGCGACAGTTAATATTAGACGAAATATTTTAGAACAAATTTTAAACACCGCTAACCTTAAAATTGACCTTCATACCGCTACTAGTGAAACTTACAAAGGTAAATTAATATTTAAATATGATAAAGCTTTAGATATTAGAGATGAAATTTTAAATAATTCGAAACAAAATAAACAAAATGAAAACTTTAAAAGTGATTATGACTATAAAGCTAGCGATGTTATCAAACACTTATTATTATCTATTGATTTAGTCTCTTTAGTTGTCATTTTAGCTGTTTATAGTGTGGTTATTGTTACCTTATGCTTTAAAACCAAAAGCCTAATCAGTTTAATTTTAAGTATTATTTTAATTATTGTCTTACTAATGCCACTTATTTGGTCATTAGCTAAAACCTATTTAAGTTATTATAACTTTAAATGTCATCGTACCAAAGATCATATTAAATTATCATATGGAGCTCTTACTTCTTACAAATTTGATTTACCAATTAATAAAATAACTGCTCTTATTATTCATCAATCATTACAAGCTAGACTTTTTAAATATTATATGTTAGAAGTCGTAAATGCCGGTATGGGGGGAGATGAAAAAGAAGAAAAAACTATAATTAGTTTATATGTAAATGAAAAAACAAAAAATAAACTTTTAAATAGTTTGGTTCCCGAATACAAAAATCGTCTTACTTTAAAACTCGGACTAGAAAATAGTTTAAAACATTACATTTGTGCGAAACTATTTTGGATGATTTGTGGTATACTATTATCACCGTTTACATATGGCATAACTTTATCTTTAATTCCTATAACTATAGTAATCGCATATTTACAATACAAAACGCAAAAAATCAGTTATAATAAAAATCTAGTGATCATATCCAATGGAATTTTAAATAAAAAAACAGTCTTAGTAAAATACAATAATATAGAGCTTATCAGTAAAAAACAAAAAATATTTAGCAAAATATATGATACATATTCATTATCTTTTCAAATAGTTGGCCCAAATAATGTTATTTTTACTAGTGGTTTATTTAGTCAAAAAATTATCAATGCAATCTTAAAACAATACAAATAGAAGGTGATAATATGAAAACTAATTTTAATTCAATTATGGAAGATATTATTACTAATTTAAATAACAAACCCAAATTGCTTTTACATGCCTGCTGCGGAGTTTGTAGTGCTTCTGTAATTGAAAAATTATATCCCCATTTTGATATTACCATTTTATATTATAATCCTAATATTTATCCTGAAAATGAATATCAAAAACGATTAAATACTTTAAAAGAATTAATCTCCAAACTAAATATGGATATAAACCTAATGCCCGTAAAATATGAAGCCGAAGAATTTAATAAAATAGCTAGCGGTCTTGAAGCTGAAAAAGAAGGTGGCTCAAGATGTAGCAAATGTTATCTTTTAAGACTCGAAAAAACCGCTAAATTAGCCGCTGAACATGGGTTTGATTACTTTTGTACTACCTTATCAGTAAGTCCTTATAAAAATGCTGAAAAATTGAACAAAATAGGGGATATCTTAGCTAAAAAGTATCAAGTAAAATATTTATTTTCTGATTTTAAGAAAAAGGATGGTTATAAACGCAGTAACGAATTGGCGAGAAGCTATAATCTTTATCGTCAAAAATATTGCGGATGTAAGTATTCATTAAATGAAAGTTTAGAAACTAATTTATAATATTTATGGGGGAAGCAGTATGAAGCAAAAAATTATTATTACATCAATTATTTCACTTATCGTCATCTTTAGCATCATTTTAACTTTTCATTTTAATAAAAAAGTAGAAATTGTTGAAGTAGGGGAAATACCTAAAGCTTTTTATAATCAAACTACTGACTTATCTATAACCATGCCAAAAGAAAAAAAGAAAGAAATTGTCAAATCAGTAGTATCTGATAATACCATTTATTTAACTTTTGATGATGGACCTAGCAGTAACACTAGCCAAATATTAGATACTTTAAAAAAAGAAAAAATAGCCGCGACCTTTTTTGTAATTGGTCCAGCGATAGATAAATATAGCGATGTTATCAAACGAATTCATGAGGAAGGGCACACTATAGCCTTACATTCTGATACCCATAATTATAAATATATTTATAGTTCTGATGACAACTATTTTAAAGACTTAGAAACCATAAAAACTAAAGTATATCAAATTACTGGGGTAAATTCGCGTATTATTAGACTTCCTGGAGGATCTTCAAATACTGTAAGCCGTAAATATAATCAAGGTATAATGAGCCGGATTACTAATAAATTAACCGAAAATAACTATTATTACTTCGATTGGAATGTCGATTCAGGCGATGCATCAGGTTCACTTAAGGCCGAAACGATTTATAATAATACTATTTCAAGATTGCATTCAGGCACAAACATGATATTAATGCATGATGCTGAAGCGAAAAAAACTACCGTAGAAGCATTACCAAATATTATTAATTATGCGAAAGAAAATGGTTATACTTTTGCCAAAATTACGAAAACAACCGCAGAAATTCACCATCACATTAATAATTAGCCATCATAATTCTTGACAATATTGGCAAAAAGTTATATAATGATTCATGGTGTAAAACCGGGGGTGATTTATATGACAACACGTGAAATTATTAGTGAATTAGAAAAACAAAAAGCCGTATTAGGAACTAGTGTTTTTGATGTCGATTTATTAGAAAAATATCTTAAACTTTCAGCTGCTAATGTTGAAATGATTGATATTGATATTCATGGAATCAGCTCTACTAAGCAAATTGTCGACAGATTTAAAAGGCTTGCGCCTTACAAATTTGCAAGACCTAATTTTCTTAGAATCAAAGGCGAATGGAGTGTTTTAACTGCTATTACTCATAAAACTGATTTGCCAGTCAATATATCAGTAGAAAAAGATTCTGTTAAAAGACATCAAAAAATGCCAAGATATCATAAAATTGATAAAGCCGCTTAAGGCTTTTTTTATTGTCTATATTTTAAATAAATGATATAATTAATAAAGAACATTGATATAATTATAGTATGGAGGTTAGATTATGTTATTAATATATATTATATTAGGAATTATTCAAGGATTTACTGAACCTATTCCCGTATCCTCATCAGGACATTTAGTAATTTTTCAAAATCTTTTCGATTTAGACGCTTTAAATGATTTAAATTTTGCCATTTTTTCTAATTTTGGTAGTCTGCTAGCCATTATTATTGTGTTTCGAAAAGATATCGCTAAATTATTTTTAGATTTTATAAATTACATTAAAACCCGAAAAGACAAATATAAAAGCGGCTTTAAATATGTTCTTTTAATAATTATCGGCACCATTCCAGCTGGACTTTGTGGTTTATTATTCAATGATATTATTGAAGAAAATTTAAGTAATGTTAAATACGTTGGAATCGCTTTGCTTGTTACAGCTTTATTCTTGTTTTTAATTCGAAAATTAAAAGGGCATAAAGATGATAATAAAATTACCATCATTGATGCTATAAAAATTGGTTTATTTCAAGTAGTTGCTTTACTTCCCGGCATTAGTCGTAGTGGAGCGACCATTGTTGGTGGTATGTTTTCAGGATTAACTAGAGAAGCAGCGTTTAAATTTTCTTTTATGCTTTATATTCCAATTAGTTTCGCCACCATGATTTTAGGTGTTAAAGATGTTGCCGAAAGTAGTATCGATTTTAATCTTTTAATTAGCTATATTTTAGGAGCTATTGCAGCAGCCATTGTAACATTTTTCTCAACCAAATGGTTTAAAAATATTATGCTTAAAGGTAAACTTATTTATTTCGTATACTACTGTTTAATTGTCGGTGCTTTAGTTGTATTATTCCTATAAAAATTCTCTATTAAAAAAGTATTAAGCTTTAAACTTAATACTTTTTTATAATCCCTTCTTTTTTTAATACTTTATGAACATCTTCATAAATATCTTGAGCCCCATTATTAGCATTTATTCGAAATACATTATCAGATTTATTAAATAACTTTTCATATCCTTCTTTAGCCTTATAAAGCGTCGTATAATTTTCACTCTTATCGATATGGTTTTCTCTTTCATAAATACGTTTTAAGGCCTCATTAACATCGACATCAAAATATAAAGTTAAATCAGGGTCTTTAACAAAACAAAGTAATTTACGAATTAAATCGATTTGTTTTATACCATATGCATAAGCATACGCTAAATAACACATCAAATGGCGATCACATAAAATATAATCATATTTTTTATATTCATTATGTTGAAGTAATGTGTAATATTTAATGATTTCAAGCCCACTACGGCATTTTAAGAAAGCATCCATTAATTTATTTTGACCCATGTCATTTAAAGGAAAATAGCCTAGTTTAGCGATAAAAACATCGCCCTGTTTTTCTAACTTATTTTTAACTAAATTAATTTGCGTACTTTTACCACAGCCATCGATGCCTGAAAAAGCAATAACCTTAGCTTTTTTTACCATTATCTCACCTCATAAACAGCGTTATTGTATCATATCTAAAATAGATATGCAAATTAAAATAAACATGATATAATGTAATTGGTGGTAGAATGATATATCTTTTTTATGGCAACAAATCCTTTTTAATCAAAGATGAAATTAAAAAAATTATGAAAAATTTTGATGAGGTAAACATCAGTAAATACGATTTAGAAAATGATTCTATTAATGCCGTTATTGATGACTCGATGACCTTATCACTTTTTGATGACAAAAAACTAGTTATTTGTGAAAATGCCAATATGTTTACTGGAAATTCTAGCGGCGCTAGCGAAGTTATGCTGGCATATTTAAATAACCCTAATCCTAATACCACGCTTGTGCTAACAGTTAATCACGAAAAATTAGATGAACGAAAAAAAATCACTAAATTGATTAAAAAAATCGGAGAAGTTAAGGAGTTTAATCAAGATATTAACTCTTTTGAAGCAGTAAAAAGAGAATTTAAAGATTATAATATTTCAGCTAGTGCAATAAATTTACTAATCGATAGAGTAGGTAAAAACCCACTTATCTTAAAACAAGAAATTGCAAAATTAAAATTATATAAAGATAATAATACTATTACAAATGAAGACATTTTAGAAGTTACCCATAAAAAAATAGATGCCGATATTTTTAAATTAATAGATTATATTGTGTGTAATGATAAGGAGCATGCTTTAGAATTATATTATGAAATGGTCAAATTAAATGAAGAGCCAATTAAAGTTATCATTATACTAGCAAATCAATTTAGACTTATGTATCAAAGTAAAAATTTACTGAAAAGAGGCTTAAGTGAAAAAGCGATTGCCGAAACTTTAAAAGTCCACCCTTACCGAGTAAAATTGGCTTTACAAAATAGTCGTAAATATTCTTCGGAAATGTTACTTGACTATATTTCCGATTTAGCTGATATGGACATCGATATTAAAACTGGTCAAATAGATAAAAATCTAGCTTTAAAATTATTTATACTAAAAAAATAGGCTTTGCCTATTTTTTGTTTAACCTATCATAAATTTGTTTTATGGCTATTTCATACTTACTAGATTCTTTAGGTACGTAATATTTTCGGTCAACTAACTCATCAGGTAAATATTGTTGTTTGACATATGAACCTTTATAACTATGCGGATATTTATAATCTTTAGAATTAGTTTTTATATGATTTGGTACTTTCCCAACATTACCTTTATAAATATCATTTAAAGCGCTATCTATCGCCATGATGGCACTATTTGATTTAGGTGATAAAGCCATTTCAATAACAATTTCGCCTAAGGGAATTCTAGCTTCCGGTAAGCCTAAACGCTCACAGGCTTCAATACAGGCTTGTAAGCGGGGACCAATACTAGGATTAGCTAGACCAATATCCTCATAAGCTATAACACTTAATCTTCTAAAAATAATATCTAAATCTTCAGCCGCGATTAACCGAGCTAAATAATGTAAAGCGGCATTAACATCACTCCCACGAATAGATTTTTGAAACGCACTGATGACATCATAATAACCATCATCGTTTTTATCGATATATAAGTTAGGTTTATTATTGATTTTTTTAACTACCTCTAAATCTACTTTACCATCTTTAGTAGCATAATAAGATACTTCTAATAAATTATATGCATATCTTAGATCGCCACCAGCTAAAGCGGCAATATAATCTAACGCCTCATCGGTAATTTTAATTTTTTCGAATTTTTCTAGTCCTTTGTTTAAACCTTCTTTAATATCATCTATTGATAAAGGTTTAAACTCAAATAATTGACATCTACTTCTAATAGCGGGATTAATTGAATGATATGGATTAGCTGTGGTCATTCCAATCAGCGTCACAATACCATTTTCTAAATAAGGTAATAATAAATCTTGTTTATCTTTGTTTAAACGATGAATTTCATCCATGATTAAGACAAAATTATCATTTTCTTTAGCTTTATAAATCATTTCATCAAAGTCTTTTTTACTATTGATAACGGCATTTAAAAAGCCATGGGGAAGATCTAGTTCATTAATCATCGCATACGCTAAAGAGGTTTTGCCTGTTCCTGGTGGGCCATATAAAATCATGGAAAATAATTTTTTATTATTAATTAAATTACTTAAAACTTTATTTGGACCTAGTAAATGTTTTTGACCAATTACATCAGATACTTTTTTTGGCCTTATATCATGCGCTAAAGGTTGCATAACATCACCACCATTTATATTATATCATTTTTATTTTAATATAGAAAATAGAACTTTATTTGTTATTTTAAATTTGAAGTGCAACAAACAAGTATTGAAAAAGACATATGAATAATCTATAATATCTATTCGCAA
>CANRBD010000001.1 GCA_947628765.1 uncultured Bacilli bacterium | reverse complement strand
GAAAACCAAAATTTAATAAAGATAAAAAAGTAAATAATAAATCATCTGAAAATACTAAAAAAGAAGAAAAAGCTGAAATTAAAGAAGAACCTAAGAAAGAAGAAAAAGCTACCCCTAAAAAAGCCGAAAAAGTAGATTTATCTGCTAAAACTGTAGCTGAACTTCGTGAAATGGCTAAAGCTAAAGCTATTAAAGGTTATTCTACAATGAAAAAAGCTGAGCTTATTGAAGCGTTAAATTAAGAATAAAAGATGATATTAATCATCTTTTTTAAATAAAAAAGGAGGATAAAATATGATAAGTGCAAGTTTAGTAAAAGAATTAAGAGAAAAAACTGGTGCCGGTATGATGGACTGCAAAAAAGCCTTAGAAGCTACTAATGGAAATATCGATGAAGCCGCTGATTGGTTAAGAGAACAGGGTATTTCTAAAGCTGCTAAAAAGGCTGATAGAATTGCTGCTGAAGGACTAGCGGCAATCTTAGTAGATGGTAATGATGCGGTTATTTTAGAAATGAATGCGGAAACTGATTTCGTTGCTAAAAATGCTGAATTTACTAGTTTAGTAGATACTTTATTAAAAACTATTATCAAAAGTGATGCTAAAACTTTAGAAGAGGCTTTAAATCTTAAAGTAGATGATAGTACTGTTAATGAATTAATTACGCAAAAAACGGCAAAAATTGGCGAAAAGTTAAGTTTTAGAAGATTTTCTAAAGTAACTAAAAAAGACAATGAAGCCTTTGGTGAATATATTCATATGGGTGGTAAAATTGCCGTGCTTACGGTAGTAGAAGATGCTAGCGAAGAAGTGGCTAAAGATGTAGCTATGCATGCCGCTGCAATGCGACCTACTTATGTGGCTATAGAAGATGTACCAGAGGAAGAAGTTCAAAGAGAAAAAGAAATTTTAACTGAACAAGCTATGAATGAAGGCAAACCAAAGGAAATTGCTGAAAAAATGGTTCAAGGTCGAATTCAAAAATTCTATAAAGAAATTTGTTTAGAAGAACAACCATTTGTTAAAGATAGCGATATCAATGTTAAAACATTTGTTAAAAATAATGGTGGCAAAATTACCGCTATGTATCGTTATGAAGTTGGCGAAGGTATGCAAAAAAGAGAAGAAAACTTTGCTGAAGAAGTAGCTAAACAAATGAAAGCATAAAAACTGTGAAAACAGTTTTTTTGTATAATAGGAAAGTCAAAATTGACAAATAAATAAAATAAAATTATAATGAATCTATAAAGGAGGTTTGTTTATGTTAGATAAACTAAAATTAACTTTACTTTCAGAGAAAGAACTTACTAATTATGATAAAAAACTAGAGGTTTTAGATGAATATGGAATTATTACGCCGATCACTGATTTAGCTATGCTTACTGGTAGCTATTACGGTAGACAAGATAATTTAAAAATTTTTAATTGTGATTTAGGTCCATATCGACCAAGAGCTGGATGGTTTTGGCTAAGGTCTGACGATGGTAATACGAAAGTAATATTTCATGATGGAGATATCGGTAATACTTATAGTGATAGACGCACTAGAACTATTCGCCCAGTCTTAAAAGTATCAAAAAGTTTTATGGCTGATTTAATAGAGTATGCCGATTATTCAGATGGTGTTAAAACTGTTTTATTAGGGGAATATCCACAATATGTTCCTGATGAAACGATTCAAAGGACATTGGATGAATTAGATTCTGAAAATTTACTTGATAAAACTGATAGGCATTATACTTTTGATGGCACTGATAATCATGATTTTTCAGTAGCATTTAACCCAATTATTTGTGAAGAATATGTGTATAATAATCGTAAATTTATTAAAATTAAACCTAACCTTGATAAATATGAACAGCAATTTACTTTTGCGAGTGGACAAAAATGTCTTCCTGATAAGGAATATTACTGGGTAGAAGTTCTTCCTGTTGAATGGTTAATCGATGAAAAAACAAAAAAATTAATTGCCAAAGAAGGCCTAGTTGGTGGTATTCAATTTTCGCATCAAAAGGAATATATGGGTAATTTTAAAGGTACAGATGTTTATTATTACATGAATAAATATATGATTAATGATTTATTTCAATCTATGGATTTATGGTTTGATTATGGAAAATACCATGACAGCTACTTTACAAATAATTGTATGATCGAATCATCTAATGAAACCCCATATAACAAACCACATGTTAAAACAAAAACTAGAAAATAATGAAGCACATAGAAAAATCTATGTGTTTTCTTTATATATTCTTGACCTTAAAAAATGAAGCATGGTATAATTATGATAATAGTTAAAAGGTAAAGAGGAAATGTATTAGACATATTCTTTAGTATATAAGATAGTGAGGTAGTTTAATGGAAGAGGCATTAAAAATCCCCAATCATGTTGGCATTATTGTTGATGGCAATGGTCGCTGGGGGACAGAAAGAGGTTTATCTCGTAGCAAAGGACATGAAGCGGGATTTATTAACTTGCAAAAATTAACCGCTTATATGTTTAAAAGAGGTATTAGTTATATAAGTGCTTATTTATTTTCTACTGAAAATTTTAAACGCAGTCAAAGCGAAGTCAGTTTTATTATGAATTTGCTTACTGGTAAATTAAAAGAAATTTTAGCTTTTTGTCACGAAGAAAAGATTCATGTTTATTTTTCAGGTAGAAAAAGAGGTTTAAGTTCTAAAGTAATTACGGCAATGGAACAAATTGAGGAAGAAACTAAAACCTATGAAAATAGATACTTTAATATTTGCTTTAATTATGGCGGACATGCCGAAATTGTCGATGCCACTAAAAAAATAGTTGAAGAAGTTCAAAATGGAAAATTAGATATTGAAACTTTAGATGAAAAGGTATATGAAAAATATCTATATCATGAACTTCCACCAGTTGACTTATTAATTAGAACTAGTGGCGAGATGCGTATCAGCAATTTTATGCTTTGGCAATGTTCATATGCCGAGTTCTATTTTCCTAAAGTCTATTTTCCTGATTTTGATAATAAGGCTTTTGAAGAAGCTTTGATAGAATATAATAAAAGAAATCGTAGATTTGGAGGCGTTAACAATGACCAAAAGAGTAATTAGTGCAATCGTAGCTTTATTAATTTTTATTCCAATTATTATTAAAGGTGGTATAATTTTTAATATTGCCGCTTATATTGTAAGTGTACTAGCCCTAAAAGAATTTTTAGATGCTAGAGGGAAGAAAAAAGAAATTCCATTTTTTATTAATTTAATTGCTTATATCTTTTTGACCTTAATAGTGTTAGTGGATGTAAGGTCAGCTTCAACTTTATTTAGTTTAGATTACCGCGTTTTGGCATCTTTATTTATTGCTTTTTTACTACCTGCCGTTTTGTATCACGATGCCAAAAAATATAATATTACTGATGCTTTTTATATGATCGGCGGAGTATTATTTTTAGGTATCAGTTTAGCCTTACTTATTATGGCCCGTAACTTAGATTTAAAAGTCTTTGTGTTCCTATTTACCATAACCATAACTACCGATATTTTTGCTTATGTAAGTGGTATGCTTATTGGTAAACATAAATTATTAGTTGAAATATCGCCAAATAAAACTTGGGAAGGTTTAATTATTGGAACGATTATGGGGGTATTTGTAAGTAGCATGTTCTACTATACATGTATTGATCCTAGTGTTTCAAAATTTACTATTTTAGCTGTTTGTACTTTTCTATCTTTATTAGGTCAATTTGGAGATTTAGTATTTTCAGCTATGAAACGTTATTTTGGAATTAAAGATTTTTCTAATATTATGCCTGGACATGGTGGTATATTAGATCGTTTAGATAGTATTATTTTTGTGATTTTAGGTTTTACTTTTTTCATAAATATTTTATAGGAGGCCCTTAATGTTAACATTACTATACTTTATTATAATTTTAGGTGTAATCATTTTTATTCATGAACTTGGACATTTCATTTTTGCCAAAAAATCAGGCATTTATGTTTATGAATTTTCTTTAGGAATGGGTCCTAGAATATTCAAGTGGAATCGTAAAAACGATGAAACTGATTACTGTTTAAGACTATTTCCGATTGGTGGGTTTGTTCAGATGGCCGGTGAGGAAATCGAAGATGACAAATCAATCCCTAAAGATAAAAAATTTAATACCAAAACTTTCGGCCAAAAATTTATGACTGTGATTGCTGGTATCATGATGAACTTTATTTTAGCTATCGTTTTACTATTTATTGTGGGTCTTGTAAATGGGGCACCTCAAAATAAAGCGATAGTTGGCACCATCACTCCTGATATGCCGGCTGATGCCGCTGGTTTGCAAGAAGGCGATCATGTTTTAAAACTTAATGGTCGCAATGCCAATACTAGTGATAAACTCACACTTCAATTACAAGTATTTATGGGTGAGCCTATAACCTTAGAGGTTGAAAGAAATGGCAGTATTGAAAAAATCAAAATGAAACCAACAGAGGTTAAAGAAAAAGGCAAAACGACTTATAAATATGGCTTTAAGATGAATGATGAAGTTGAATATGGCTTTCTTGCTTCTTTAAAATATGCCTTTACGAAAACATTTAGTTTAATTCATCAAATGTTATTTATTGTTTTCTATTTAATTACTGGACAGCTTGAATTAGGTTCGCTTGCTGGACCTGTTGGTATATATAATGTCGTGGGTGATGCCGCTACCGCTGGTTTCATATCACTTTTATATTTGACAGCGTATATCAGTATCAATGTTGGCTTCATTAACTTTTTACCAATTCCAGCTTTTGATGGTGGTAGAATATTATTCTTAATTATTGAGAAAATAAAAGGGTCACCAGTAGATCCAAAATTAGAAAATACAATTCATACTATTGGCTTTTTCTTACTAATGGCCTTAATGATATTGGTAACTTATAACGATGTTATTAGATTAATTAAATAAACCTATAATTTTATAGGTTTTCTTGTGCTTAATTTAGTGTATTTAAAGGAAAATCATGTTATAATTAGATTAGGTGATAAAAATGCTTAAAGTGGAAAATATTTCAAAATATTATGGTGATTTTTGTGCCGTGGATAATTTATCATTTACGGTATCACCAGGAGAAATCTTTGGCTTACTTGGGGTTAATGGCGCTGGTAAAACGACAACTTTTAGAATGATTATCGGTCTTTTGGAACCTACAGCTGGTAAAGTAACTTTAGATGGTAAAAAAATCGATTATAGTGTCACTGATACTATTGGTTTTTTAACAGAGGAGCGTAGCTTGCTTACGAAACTTACAGTTAAAGAACAATGCCACTATTATGGAATTTTAAAAGGCATGACTGTCAAAGAAATCGATGACCGTTTAGATGAACTATTAACTAAATTTGGTATTCCAAACTATAAAAATAAAAAAATAAAAGAACTTTCCAAAGGTAATCAACAGAAAATTCAATTTATTACCGCTATTTTAAATAAACCAAGATTACTTATTTGTGATGAACCATTTTCTGGTTTAGATCCTTTTAATGTCGAGCTTTTTAAAGAAGAATTAAAAGATATGGCCAAAAAAGGCAGCATGATTATTTTTTCTACTCACCGTATGGAACATGTTGAATTATTTTGTAAAAAAATTGTGGTTTTAAAAGCCGGCAAAGATGTTTTAAGTGGTGATTTAAAAGATATTAAAAGAAAATATCGTAAGAAAAACATTTTAGTTAAAGGTGATATTGACATAGATAAAATCAAAAAAATCGAGGGTGTATTGGAAGTTATCACTAAGCCCGATGAATATGAAATTAAAATATCTGATGAAAGTGTAAAAGATAAAGTTTTTAATATTGTTAGTAAAAGCCCTAATATTTCTAAATTTGTTGTCGAAGAACCATCACTTAATGAAATATTTATCGATAAGGTAGGTGAGACATATGAAAACTAAATTAAAATATTTAGTGAAAGTAAGTCTTGACCGTAAAATCAAAACTAAATGGTTTTGGGTTGTCAATGTTTTACTTTTAATATTAATTGTGGGTCTTATTAATATCGATAGTGTGATAAAAGCGTTTGGTGGTGATTTCGATAGTAAACAAGAGGTGTTTGTCATTGATAATTCTCATAGGACCTTTGATGTTTTAAAACATCAAAATGATAATTATTCATCTATTTTTGCTTCTGATGATGGCTCACCATTTAAGATAAAAGCGACAACGAAAAAAGCTAGGACACTACTTAAAGAGAAAAAACATAAAGATGCTTGGGTTTTAGTTTTAGATAACGATAATGAAAATGTTTTAAAAGCTAAACTTATTTCAGAGGGCTATATAAGTACAACTGATTATGCCGGCCTTACGACAATTATTAATAATGCTAAAAGTCAAATTGCTTTAGCTGAAAGTCACATCAATCCTAATGATTTAGCTAAAATTTCTAGTCCGATTGAAATTCAAAGAGAAGTATTAGATAAAGATAAAAAAAGTGAAGATGAAAATATGCAGATGATTTTATCGACAATTTTTCCAGTGTTCATTTTACCATTTTTTGCTTTAACCATTTTTCTCGTTCAAATGATTGGGGCTGAGGTTAATGATGAAAAAACAACTCGTGGTATGGAAATAATTATTTCGAATGTATCACCAAAAGTTCATTTGCTATCTAAGGTCATTTCCAGCAATTTATTTGTAATTATTCAAGGCTTATTGTTAGTTTTATTTGGGGTGATTGGTTTAATTGTAAGAGGCTTTTTAGGCACCGGTAGTATTATGCAGATGGCCAATTTAGATATTGGAAGTACGTTGTCATCTATTTTACAAAGTGATATTGGTAGCCAGCTTACGTATATTATTCCTCTAGCTTTACTAATGATGTTATTAACATTTGTCGCTTATTCTTTATTAGCTGGAGTTTTAGCGTCAATGACGACTAATATTGAAGATTTTCAACAACTGCAAACACCAATCATGATTATTTCTTTAGTTGGTTATTATTTAGCCGTTATGGCTGGAGTCTTTGAAGGATCATTATTTATTAAAGTAATTGCCTTTGTGCCATTTATTTCCGCCATTTTGGCACCATGTTTACTTGTTCTAGGGGAGTTTAGTGTAATCGAGTTTGTAATTGCCATTATTTTAGTAATTTTAACTATCTTTATTTTAGTAAAATATGGCTTTAGAGTATATAAAGAAGGCATTTTAAATTATTCTTCTAAGGATTTGTGGAAGAAGATGTTTAAAGCTTTAAAGAGTAAATAATTATATTGACAAATAGGTAATATAAACTTATTTGTCTTTTTTATAATATTTATTTAGTTTCGATTTGTTTTGTTTCTTTATCATCAATATATTGGATGTAAATATTATTTTTTGAAGTAATTACACTCCTGTTTAAATTTTTTTCTAAATCATTGCGGGTATTTTTGGCAATTTGTCCACCAAGTTTGGCAATATCACGATTTTGATTTAAACCTTGAGGGCCATATTCTTTTACTAATTCTCTAGTAGCAACTTCTCCAATATCTGCTAAAAGAATCTCTAAAGAAGTCATATTGTCTTTTAAATTTTCTTTTCTAATGCCTTTAAAATTTTTGTATTCACCAGCACTCATGCCTGACCAAGTTTTATATATGTCATTTGTAAGAATAGCATATTCTAAAGGCTCGGTTATTCCACTTTCTTTCCAAGTATCTGTAAGTTTATGACGACTTATAATACCTTTTAATCTACTTTCTATCCAGGCATTTGGCATACCTTTTTTTCTATATGCTGCTATAGCTCTATCAATAGCAAGGGAAGGATCAAAGGTTTCATCTATTTTATCATTACCAACTTGTGCGAGCCAAAGTTTAAAAGGTTCAGCTTTAGGACTAGGTATACTTTGTATTAGCCTTAATATTCCTTTAGTATCTAACACATCAGTAATTCTTAATTTTCCATCACTAGCAACCATTTTCAACTGTCCGATATTTTCGGACAGTTCAGATCCTTCCTTTTGTAGCTTAATTTTCAAATCGCTCCAATATTTTCTTGGCCTGTTTGTTCCAGTTAAGGCTTTTATCACATCAACAATGCTGAAATAATAATCATTTATTTCAGAGTCCCATTTTGTTCTAATGGTTACATTTTCAAACATTGTTATTAAATCACTTTTAGTTTTTATTTTATTATCCATTTTTACCACATCCTTTTGATTATGATTTTTTTCATTGTAACATA
The DNA here is from genome assembly GCA_947628765.1 of uncultured Bacilli bacterium. Lineage (GTDB taxonomy): Bacteria > Bacillota_I > Bacilli_A > RF39 > UBA660 > Coprosoma. The sequence continues at coordinate 27,248 of CANRBD010000001.1, read as the reverse complement.
AAATTAAGCAAAAGTAAACGTATGTTCTTATTATTTTGACTATATACTGCTTTTTATTTTCATAATTTTAGTTTCATGCTTGCGTGTTTTGAAAGAGTCTAGTATAATATAATTTGTAGGAGTTGCAGGGGTGGCGGAATGGTAGACGCGCTACTTTGAGGGGGTAGTGGGAGTAATCTCGTGGGAGTTCAAGTCTCCTCCTCTGCACCATTTATTTTTTCAGGAGGGTTTATGGAAGAAATAAAAATTGATGATATTAAAATTGGTATTTTGCAAAAAATAAATCAAAGAAAACTTTATCAAACCAAAAAAGAATATTTAATAAATTTATTTAAAGGTCAAAAATATTTAAGAGGGATATTCTTTACAAAACATCATAATTTATGTCAAGATTTATTATATCCCGAGCTTGTGTATCCGATTATTCATAATGGACCTATTGATGAACCGATAATTGGAGTGGAACAATATACTGACTTAGAACCACTTGTGAAACCTTTTTTAAGAGAAGATACGATGTCTTATAATGATTTATTAGTTTTTAAATATTTTATAAATAATAAAGAATGGGTTAAAGGGCCAGATTTTGAAAGAAAGTTTGGTATTAGTCGTAAAAAATATGGTCCATTAACATTATATTATAGTAATGATTTTCATATGGGTTTACCCAAAGAACTTGGCCGTATAATTTGGAAAATTAATGATACTAAACATGGTTTTGAAATAACTAAAGAAGAAAAACAATTAAAATTAAAAAAATAGAAAGATAAAATCTTTCTTATATGCCGAAGTAGCTCAGCTGGTAGAGCAACTGTCTCGTAATCAGTAGGTCGCAGGTTCGATTCCTGTCTTCGGCACCACTTAAAAAATGTGCTCGGGCTTTCCGAGCTTTAAATATAAAATTCTTTTAATTATAAAAGAAAGAAGGCAGTATATGAACTTAAAAAAATTGACACTAGAAGAATATCAAAGTAGAAAAACAAAGACATATTTAGAAGAATGTTTAGAAAAGGGAACTGCGGAATACTATGTTGTTAATTATAATGGAGAAGAACATCAATTTTTCTTTTATAAAAAAGATGATGCTGCTGAGATATGTGTGGAAGAAAAATCACCAAATAGTTTATTTGACTATGAGGATGCGATGAATGAAATATTTTCGTTCTTAAAAGAAAAAGGATATCAAAAAGTAGTCATAACTTTAAAAGCAAATAGCTTTATCGAAAGACATGCTTTGGCTATTAAATATGGTTTCAAAGAGGTTAAAAAAGTTGAGCAAGGTAATTTATTTATCGAATATTATAAAAGTTTATAGTAGAAACATTTTAATCATAAATTAGTAAGCCAAATAAAATTTGAAAATATGCTATGAAAGGAAAAATATTATGTTGTTAAAAAGTTGTCTCTATTTTATTTTAATCGTATTAAGTTTACTATCAGTGCCAATATTAATTTATTCAATAAAAAATAAACGCAATCGTAAAATTGTTAAAATAATTAATCTTTTTTATATAATATATTTGCTGATAGGTATCTTTATACTGCCTAATATCTTAGAACTAGATATAGGTTTTGAAATGTTATTTTTGGCTTTTATCGCCATTATTGCAGTAATATGTTATATAATTTCTATGATTGTATGTTTTCAAAAATCTAAAAAACCCAAAGAAACAACGCCTTTATCAACAAAAAAATTATTAGTGACGTTACTGTTTGTTATATTACCAGTTTTGTTATTTGCTGGTAGTTTATTAAAAGAATATTATTTAATAACTAATAGTGATTTAATATTAGTATATAAATCAAAAGGTAATGGTGGACTTGGTGATAGTCATACATTCGCATATGCCATTAATGAAAAGCATTGTGAAGAAACTAGTTTAGGGATTTCCCTTGGCAATTATAGTTTAGTAAGATATTTACCTAAAAAAACTCAAAAGATAAATAATGTTAATAATATCAGCGATTATAATATAACGTTAGATGAGAATCATCATTATATTTTAGTGTATAAAAATAATAAACTTATTCATAAAAAAAGGCTTAATTCGCTTTATTTTAATATCAGTTTTGATGGTGGCTTCTATATAAATAATTAAAAAATTTTTCCAAACAAACAGCTTATAAAAAGGCTGTTTTTTGATATATTGTGATTTTATATATTTTTTATGTTACAATAAATATAGGTGGTTAGATGATTTTAAATGTAAGTGGCAGAACTGATATTGTGGCTTTTTATACAAATTGGTTTATGAATAGAGTTAAAGAAGGCTTTGTCGATGTTAGAAATCCTTTTAATCCTAAATTAGTAAGCCGAATAAAATTTGAAAATGTCGATGCCATTATGTTTTGTACTAAAAATCCCATTCCAATTTTAAAACATTTAAAAGAAATTGATAAACCAATATTATTTCATGTAACGCTGACACCTTATAAAAAAGATATTGAACCCAATGTCATTCCTAAAGGAAAAATAATTGAGGCTGTTAAAAAACTTTCAAAGATTATTGGTATTGATAATTTATATGTCCGCTATGATCCAATTTTTATAAGTGAAAAGTATAACATTAAGTATCATCAAAAGGCTTTTGACAATATGTGTGCGTTATTAAGCGGTTATGTTAAACATATCATAATTTCCTTTGTCGATGATTATAAAAATGTCCGAAAAAATAGCCATATTCTACAATTTAAAAATATGACGGAAGAAGATTATAAACAAATCGGTCTAAGTTTTAGTAAAAGCGCCCAAAAATATGGGATGACCGTGCAAACGTGCGCTGAAAAAAGGAATTTAAGTGAATATGGTTTTAAGATAGATGAATGTCTTTCCAAGGAACTTGCTTATAAATTAACTGGTAAAAAATATCCAAAATGGAAAGCTCGTAATTGTAATTGTGTGCAGATGGTCGATATTGGGGTTTATAATTCGTGTAATCATTTTTGTAAATATTGTTATGCTAATTACGACGAAACTAAAGTCAAAGAAAATTTTAAAAATCACGATCCTAATTCCTCACTATTAGTCGGCCATTTAGAAAGCGATGATATCATTAAAGAAAGAATAAAATAAAACGGTTTAAAGCCGTTTTATTTTTTAAATTTAATTAATGCTGTGATGCCAGAAATAATTTCAAAGACATTTCCGACAATACTAATATAAGCACCAACTGTATAATTATAATAGATCCAAGTTAAAGCTGCGATGATAAACGCTAAACGAATCCATTTTGAATCTTTCATCCACGTCGAAACTGTATAAAGTAAAGTAGCTATAATCGGAATAAATGATAAATAATTTTGATAAAAGATAACACCTAAAACTAAAGTTAAAATAATAAAAATAATTAACCATACTTTAGAAATATCTTGATCATTTTTACGTTTATAGTAAAATATAAAACTTCTAAAACTTGAAAGCATATTCATCGAAGCGGCCGCAAAGACATTAAGAAAAGAATACTGAACAAAATATAAAATATTAGCTAAAAGCTGAAAAAACAAAATATGGCTCTGCTTTTTATTTTGGATACTAAATACCCAAAAAGCCACCGCAAAACAACCAATAATTTGAACTACTAAATTCATAATTATCGCTCCTTTATTATAATAATTATATCATGGATTTTTGAAGAGACAAAGATATATTAAAAAAACGGTTTAAAGCCGTTTTTATGATATTAAATGTCTCTATTAACATCTAGGGTTTTAACTTTTTCTTCAGGAATTTCAAAAGATTCATGAGAACTATATTGATAAATATCATCCCATTCAAAATTAGGTTCTCTAGTTTGTTCGGCGCCTTTTTTTAATAGTTCAAGCGCATAAGAAGAATAATCGATTAATGGATAATTAACAAGGCAAAGATTGTATTTGCTCTCTTTATAATACATGATGTGAACACCATTTAAATTTGTAATTTTTCCATTATTAATAGTTGTAAAAAAAGTATATGAATGTGAGTGACGTTTATTATTAGAAAGATCATATTCATGGTATAAAGGATCTGTATTGTTTGCAGTATTTGATGGCTGGTTCACACATGGATATAGTTCTGATACTAATTGCTCACGTAATTTTTGAGCTGTTTTTAATGTAAGATGACTTTGCTTATCAATTATTTTTGGCTCTATTTGATTTGTAATTAATAATGCTAGCTTACCATCTTTTTTGACATACATTTCATGAATTCCATCGTTGATTCCAATAGTAATATAAGGTTTTTCAAATCCTAATAATTGATTGACAAAGGTAACCCTAACCCCATACAATATGTCTTGGTGGGTAGGTATATCACTATATGGAAAATTATGTCTACGCTCATCTTTTAAGTAAAGATTTTCATGCGTGTTTTTAGAATTTGCATACATTACACCATTATCATCTAATAAAACAAAAGTATCTCTGATATGTGGAATCATTACTTGAATACAATCATCATCAACATAAATAGATTTTATTTCTTGAATTACCATATTGTTGCTCCTTTCAAATTGTTTTTTATTATAACAAAAATAACTATAAAAAACAAGTTAATAATTTAAAAATATGGTATAATTGTAATAGGGTGGTAGGATGTCAGTTATAAAAGTTATGGATGAAGTTTTGGCTAATAAAATTGCTGCAGGAGAAGTCGTTGAGAGATGTGCTTCGGTTGTAAAAGAATTAGTAGAAAATAGTATTGATGCGGAAAGTACAGAAATTAAAGTGGAACTTCAAGATTCTGGAACAAAAGAAATAAAAGTCATTGATAATGGTAAAGGTATGGATAAGGAAGATGCTGTTTTAGCTTTTTCAAGACATGCTACTAGTAAAATCGATGATGAAGAAGATTTATTTAGATTAACAACTTTAGGTTTTAGAGGTGAAGCTTTGGCCTCAATCGCCTCAGTTTCAAAAGTAGATTTAAAAACTAGTACCGGTAATATTGGAACCCACGTTGTTTTAAATGGCGGCAAAATAATCACTAATGAAAAAGGTGATGCTAGAAAAGGGACAATCATTACTGTTAGTGAACTATTTTATAATACTCCGGCGCGTTTAAAACATATGAAAAGTTTATATACGGAACTGGCTAGTATTACTGATTATATGAATAAATTATCATTATCAAGACCAGATATTAGATTTTCGCTTACTAATAATGGCCATAATATTTTATTAACTGATGGACACAATAATACTTTAAAAACTATTCAGAGTATTTATGGTAGTGATGTGGCTCGCAAAATGTTAGAAATTCATGGTGAAAATGCCGATTATGAAATTAGTGGTTATATTTCTTCGCCAGAAGTGCATCGTTCTTCGCGCAACAATATGATTACTTTAGTAAATAATAGAGTAGTTAGGAATGCTGATATTAATAGAACTATTAATGATAGTTATCATTCGTATAAACCGGATAATCGTTATCCAATTACGGTGCTTCATATTAATGTTGATCCTAGCGTTATCGATGTTAATATTCATCCGACAAAAATGGATATTAAATTTAGTAAAATGGATACTTTACTTGAATTAATTAAAGAAACTATTATTAAAACAATAGGTCATAAAAATTTAATTCCCGAAGTAGTTATCAAAGAAGAAAAACCTAAATATAGGGAAATGACTTTAGATTTAGAAAGAACGGAAAGTAAAGTAGAAAAAGAACCTGAAGACATAATTGTTAATACTTTTGAAACCGAAGGAAACGTGACATATGAAGAAGATAATGCGGGCGATGTTGTCATGGAAAACGAAACGCCATATAACCAATATGATGAAAAAGTAATGCCAGAGATGTATCCCGTTGGTTTAGTTCATGGCACTTATATCATTTGTCAAAATGAAAAAGGAATGTATATTATTGACCAGCACGCTGCCAAAGAAAGATGTAATTATGAACTTTTCAAAAAACAAATGGGCAGTCCTAATGTTGCGAGTACTTCATTATTATTGCCTATTACTATTGAACTTTCCAATTCAGAATTTATGATTTTAAAACAAAACATGCATATTTTAAAAGATTTAAAATTTGATATTTCCGAGTTTGGTCTTAATTCGGTGATTGTGAAAGCGCATCCAGCGTGGCTGCCAGTAACTAATATCGAAGAGACAATTCGCAAAATAATCGAAATTGTTATTCAAACAGAAAAGAATTTTGATATCGAAAAATTTAACGAAAAAGTAGCTATTATGATGAGTTGTAAAAAAGCAATTAAAGCTAATACTAATATTACTTTAGAAGAAATGGAAGCTTTAATTACGGATTTAAGAAAATGTCAAAATCCATATAACTGTCCGCATGGTAGACCAACGACAATTTTCTATTCGAATTATGATTTAGAAAAATTATTTAAACGTAGTGGTTTTGATACCAAAAAGTAAATGACTATGCTATAATATGTAACTAGGAGGAATGAAATGAAAACATTTAAAGCTAAAGACGTTTATATCGTAAGGCCCTTAAAATTAGTTAAAATTAATAAGCAAATTAAATTTGAGTTTCCTTATAATATTTTATATAAAATGGGCTTAATTGAAACCGATAAAAATGAACTTATGACTATTATGGAGAAAGATCATCAGTCGGTAAAGGAAAAATTAACAGTAGAATTAAGTGACTATCAAAAACAGTTTCCTAAATTTATCGTAGCTGATTCTGCTATTTGTCAAACTACTAAAGATTTTATTGCCGATGCTAATAAGATAACTTTGGCTACGCTCAATTTATTTTTAAATAGTTATACAGATATTTTCTCATTAGAACAATATGCTATTGATAATATTGCCTGTGATTGCGATAATAGTGAATATGTTATCAACCTTAAATGTACTTCGCCAGAACGTTTAAGTGATAAAATAAAAGCTCATAAAATAGTTGAGGCAATGACTACGAGGAATTTATCTAGGCAAGAATTTATCGATTTCTTAGAAAGCAAGGAATATGAAAATGAGACTTATACCTTAGATGAACTAGAAAAAATTAGAGATGATCTTAAGACGCAGGCTTATGATTTATTGTATACTAGGATTGACCGCACTACTGAAGTATTTTATGATGCCAGGTATGATTTTTATTATTCCTATAATGCTAAGGGCGAAAAAATAAAACCATTAAGTAATTCTAAAATCAAAAAGAAAATTTTAAAATAAAGTGCTACGTAGCACTTTTTATTGCTCCATTTTCTGATTAATGTTATAATTTATAAGGAAGGTGATAATATGACTTATTTAGATTATAGTGCTACTACTCCAACAAGTGATGAAGTTTTAGATACTTTTGTCAAAGCTTCAAAACATATTGGCAATCCTAATTCACTTCATAAATTAGGTGTAGAAGCGAAAAACCTAATTGCGGCTAGTACTAAACAAATAAGTGATATTTTAGGAGTAAAACCAGAAGAAATTATCTACACATCAGGAGCTTCTGAAGCTAATAATTTAGCGTTAAAAGGAATAGAATTATATAAAAATAGAGGTAATCATATTATCACCACCGAACTTGAACACTCATCGATTTATGGGCCCCTTAATTATATGACGGAACATGGATTTGAAGTAGATTTTGTGCCACTTAAAGATGGTTTGGTTGATACCGATAAATTAAACGAAATGATTACCGATAAAACTATTTTAGTAAGTATTAGTGCTGTTAATAGTGAAACTGGTATTAGACAGCCTATTGAAGAAATTGGTAAAATGTTAAAAGATTATCCGAAAGTAATCTTTCACTCTGATATTACGCAAGCTGTTGGCAAAATCAATGTCGATTTAACTAATGTCGATATGGCTAGTTTTTCGGCGCATAAATTTTTTGGGATAAAAGGTATTGGCGCTTTAATAAAAAAAGAAAATATTCGCCTTGAACCTCTTATTCATGGTGGCAAAAGCACAACTATTTATCGTAGTGGTACACCAACTACCGCTTTAATTGCAAGTATGGCGAAAGCTTTAAGACTAGCAAACGAAAAAATAGATGATGATATAAGCAAAGTGCAAAAGTTAAATGATAAGTTAAAAGCAAACTTAAAAGGTTATGAAAACGTTTATATTAATAGTAATGAATATTCTATTCCGCATATTTTAAATATCAGTATTCTTGGCGTAAAACCCGAAACTATGTTACATGCTTTAGAAGAAGATGATATATATATTTCGACCCAAAGTGCTTGCTCAAGTGGTAATATTTCCAAAGCTGTAATGGCACTTACGCATGATGAAAAAAGAGCTAGTTCAAGCATTAGGATTAGTATTTCAGCAAAAACAAGTGAAGAAGACATTCAAAACTTTTTAAAAAGTTTTGATAAAAATTATCAAAGATTGGTTGTGAAAAAATGAGAAGAGATAAAGAAAATTATTATTTAGATATTGCTGAAACCGTTTTAGAACGTGGTACTTGTTTAAGACGTAATTATGGCGCCGTGATTGTTAAAAATGATGAAATTGTATCTACTGGTTATACTGGGGCGCCAAGAGGACGAAAAAACTGCACGGATGTCAAAAGATGTCAAAGAGAAGAGTTAAAAATTCCAAGTGGTCAAAGATATGAATTATGCCGTAGTGTGCATGCTGAACAAAATGCTATTATTTCAGCGGCTCGTAAAGATTTAATAGATAGTACTTTGTATTTAGCTGGTAAAGAAGTTAAAACTGGGGCCTTAGTTAAAGATGCTACACCATGTGAACTTTGTAAAAGATTTATTCTAAATGCGGGAATTAAAAAAATCGTTATTCGTGATGATAAAGAAAATTTCCGTGTTATCGATACTAAAGAGTATATCGTAAATGATGATACATTAGATGGAGTACACTTATGAAAATAATTAAAATAAATGCTATTTGGTGTAGTGGCTGTCTAGCCATGAAAAAAACATGGAAAGAGATTGAAAAGGAATATCCTGAAATAGAATTTATAACTTATGATTATGATATGGATGAAGAGAAAATTAAAAATTTTAATGTGGGCGATATTTTACCAGTAACTATTTTACAAAAAAACGATCATGAAATAAGATTAATAGGAGAAAAAACAAAAAAAGAAATTATCGAGGCCATCGAAAACTTAAATGCGTAAAAAAATATTTTTATTGATTACTTTTGTAGCTTTTTTATTAATTCCTTTTAATGCAGAAGCTAAAGAACTTACTATTAATCTTTTTTATGGAAAAGAATGTCCCCATTGTGAAGCTGAGCAGCAATTTTTAAAAACTTTAGAAAAACAATATGGCGAAAATATTAAAATAAAAAAATACGAAGTGTGGCATAATGAAAAAAATGATCAATTATTAAAAAAAGTGAGAAAAGCTTTAGGTGATAATAATAATGGTGTTCCATACACCGTGATTGGAACTTATGATTTTACAGGTTTTAATGATGATACGGCGGATAAAATTAGAGATTTAGTTAAAACTAATATTAAGACTGAAGTGTCAGATGTCATTGATGATATTAAAAATGATAAAAAAATTACCAAAACTGAAGCAACAGAAAATACAAGTGTTACGGTGCCAATCTTAGGGAAGATAGATACTAAAAGTGTATCACTCCCACTTTTAGCTTTAGCAGTTGGCTTAGCCGATGGTTTTAATCCATGTGCGATGTGGGTACTTTTATTTTTAATCAGTATGCTTTTAGGCATGAATGACAAAAAACGTATGTGGATGCTTGGTATTACATTTATTGGAGCTTCCGCAATTATGTATACATTGTTCATGGTCGCTTGGCTACATATTGCTGTAAGTGCGATGCAGCAAGTTCTTTTAAGAAGTTTAATTGCCATTGTCGCAATTATTGCGGGGGCTTATAATATCAATAAATATTTTAAAGCTGAAGATGGCTGCAATGTAACTAACAAAAAACAACGCCAAAAAATCTTTGAAAAAATTAAAAAATTTACCCATGAAAAAAGTTTTATTTTAGCTTTAATCGGGGTAATAACTTTAGCTGTTACTGTAAATCTCGTTGAGCTTGCTTGTTCAGCTGGACTTCCACTTTTATTTACAAGCGTTTTAGCGATGAATGATTTAAGCGTTTGGGAATATGCTTTAAATATTTTTATTTACATATTCTTCTTCTTAATAGATGATATTATCGTTTTCTTGGTCGCTATGAAAACGATGGAAGTTACAGGACTTTCAACTAAATATAGTAAATATTCTAGTTTAGTTGGTGGCCTTTTAATGTTATTAATTGGGGCTTTATTAATTTTTAAGCCCGAATGGATTATGTTTAATTTTTAAAAAACATAATTTTTTTCTTATAAATCTACGTTTTATGCACATGATAATATTGGAAAGGTGGTAAAAACATGGATGATAAGAAAAATAATAGTATGACTATTATAATTGTCATAATCGCTATTGCTTTAGCAGCGCTTGTTGCATTCTTCGTATTTAACAGTATGGATAATAAAGACAATACAAATGAAACAACAACAACTGAAAATGATACTACTGATGATACAAGTGATGAAAGCACTGATGTCGCTGGTGCTTACACGGGTACTTATAATAAGAATAGTAATGTGCTTGAAGATGCCGCTGATGCTGTTACCGATAACGAAGAAGATAGAGTAACAGTGGAATTAGTTCTTGAAGAAGATGGTACCGCCACTTTTGTTAAAACTGGGGATACCGAAGAAACTATTAGAGGTACTTATACCTATAGTGATGGTAAAGTTATATTAACTAGAACTAATAATAATGTAGATGAGACAACTGATACTGAAGAAAATGCCGATCAAGACACTGATAACACAACTGATGCTGATAATACATATGAATTTACTGTTAATGTTGATGGTTCATTATCTTATAAAGAAAAAGATACATCTACTGATATGGTTATGCTAAATAAAACTGACCGTGATAATTTGAAACATATAAAATAAGCTATGAATAGATAGCTTTTTTTTCTTTAATGCTGTATAATAAAATGTAGGTGATACAATGTTTGAAAACTTAGGTGATAGATTACAAAATGCTTTAAATAAAATTAAAGGTTATGGGAAAATCACTGAGGATAATATCAGTGATGTCACAAGAGAAATTAGATTAGCTTTATTGGAAGCCGATGTCAACTATAAAGTTGTTAAAGAATTTGTAAATAATGTTAAAGAAAAAGCTTTAGGGGAAGAAGTAGCTAAGTCTTTAAAACCAGGTGAAGTTTTCGTTAAAATTGTTAAAGATGAACTTGTAAATTTATTAGGTAAAGAAGATGAACCATTAATTGTTATTAAACCAATGACCATTTTAATGATGACGGGTCTTCAAGGTAGTGGTAAAACAACTACGGTTGGTAAACTGGCTTTATATTTAAGAAAAAAACTTGGACTTAAACCATTAATGGTGGCTTGTGATGTTTATCGTCCGGCAGCTATTGACCAATTAAAGCAATTAGGTAAAGAACTTAATATTGAGGTTTATAGTGAAGGTAAAAAAGATCCTGTTGAAATAGCTAAAAATGCTGTTGAGTATGCTAAAGAAAATGGTTTTAATTATGTTTTAATCGATACTGCCGGAAGGCTTCATATTGATGAAGAGTTAATGGATGAACTTAAAAATATTAGTGCGGCTATTAAACCTAATGAGATTATTTTAGTTGTCGATAGTATGACCGGGCAAGATGCGGTTAATGTGATTGAAGGCTTTAATAATGCGCTTTCTTTAACTGGAGCTATTTTAACAAAATTAGATGGTGATACTAAAGGGGGAGCAGCTCTATCAATTAGACATTTAACGAATATCCCAATTAAATTTATCGGTGTTAGTGAAAAAATGGATGGCCTTGAAAAATTTTATCCTGAAAGAATGGCCAACCGTATTTTAGATATGGGTGACTTAATGGGTATGGCTGAAAAAGCAGAAGCCTTGCTTAACGATGAAGAAGCTTTAAAAGCTGCTGAAAAAATGCAAAAAGGAAAATTTGATTTAGAAGATTTTCTTACGCAGTTAAATCAAATAAAAAAATTAGGACCACTTGAAAACTTATTAAAATTAATTCCTGGCGCAAAAAAAATGGGACTTAATAATGTGAATATCGATCCTAAACAAATGGCTCATATCGAAGCGATTATTCTTTCGATGACACCTAAGGAAAGACATAATCCCGATTTATTAAAAGCGAGTCGTAAAAAAAGAGTTGCTTTAGGTAGTGGTACTTCAGTTGAGGAAGTAAATAGACTTTTAAAACAATTTGAACAAATGAAAATAATGATGAAAAGATTCAAAAATGGCAATATGAATTTACCATTTTAATAAAAAAATACTTATTTTAATTAATAAGTGTTTTTTGTTTGTGGTATACTTAAATTAGAGGTGAGATTATGAAGGTAGTTGTTTTAGCCGGCGGTCTTAGTATGGAAAGAGATGTGTCATTTTCTTCAGGCTCTTTAGTTGCTAATGCTTTAATGCAAAATGGCCATGATGTAATGCTTGCCGATTTATATCTTGGAAAGTTAAACAAAGAATTTGTACCTATTTATCATAATAAAAAAGAGCATTTTCAATATAGTTATAAAATTCCAGAACAAGAACCAGACTTAGAATATATTAAAAAATTAAAAGGCGATGATTATTTAATTGATAAATATATTATTGATTTGTGTAAACAAGCAGACATAGTCTTTTTAGCGTTACATGGTTCGATTGGAGAAAATGGTCAATTACAATCTTTGTTTGATATTTATAATATTAAATATACTGGTTCTTCAGCTTTAGGTAGTATGTTAGCTATGAACAAAGATATTAGTAAAAAGTTAATGATAGCAAATGACATATCAACTCCGAAATGGATTTGTCTTGATACGCAAAAAGCTTATAATCTTAGTTCAGTAAGTTATCCTTGTGTAGTTAAGCCATGTTCAAATGGTTCTAGTGTGGGTATCACTATAGCTGATAATAAAAAACAATTAAATGAAGCGATTGCCAATGCTCAAATCTATGAGTCTAATATTTTGATTGAAGAAAAAATAAATGGACGGGAATTTACAGTTGGTATTATAAATGATAAAGCCTTGCCAGTGATTGAAATTAAACCATTAAAGGGTTTTTATGATTACAAAAATAAATATCAAAAAGGTCTTACTATTGAAGAATGTCCCGCATTAATATCTGCCGAATTGACTAAAAAACTACAAAAAGAAGCTTTAAAAGTACATCATACGCTGCATTTAGGTTTATATTCACGAATAGACTTTTTATTAGATAATAATCAAAAAATTTATTGTTTAGAAGCTAATACCTTACCGGGCATGACCCCAACTAGTTTGCTGCCACAAGCGGCTTTAGCGGATGGTATTTCGTATAATGAATTGTGTGAGATTATAATTGATGGACAAAATTAATGAAAGTGGTGATAAAATGACGGATTTAGAAATTGCAAGTAAATGTCATAAAAAAGATATTGCAGATATTGCTAAAAAATTAGGCCTTAAAAAAGAAGATTTAATTTGTTATGGCCATGATAAAGCAAAAATAAATAAAGAAATTACTAATCATAGTGGGAAACTAATATTAGTAACTGCCATTAGTCCAACGCCTTTTGGTGAAGGTAAAACCACAGTTAGTATTGGTTTAGCTGATGCTTTTAATCAGTTACATGAAAAAGTTGTTGTATGTTTAAGACAACCATCAATGGGACCGGTTTTTGGCTTAAAAGGTGGAGCTACTGGTGGTGGATATTCTCAAATAGTTCCAATGGATGAGATTAATCTTCACTTTACAGGCGATTTCCATGCCATCACAGCGGCAAATAATTTATTATGTGCGGCTATTGATAATCATATTTTTAGAGGCAATAAACTTAAAATCAAAGAAGTAACTTTTAATCGTGCTTTAGATGTCAATGATAGAGCCTTAAGAAAAATAACGGTTGGGGATAATCGCTTTGACAGTTTTAATATCACAGCCGCTAGTGAAATTATGGCGCTATTTTGTTTAGCTACTTCCCTTGATAATTTAAAACATCGTTTAGGAAATATCATTATCGGTTATAATGAAGATGATAAACCAGTTTTTGCTAAAGAATTAAATATCGAAGGAGCTTTAACGGTAATTTTAAAAGATGCTTTTAAACCGAATTTAGTTCAAACTTTAGAAAATACGCCGGCCATTGTTCATGGTGGACCTTTTGCTAATATTGCTCATGGTTGTAATAGTGTTATCGCTACTAATCTTTCTTTATCACTTGCCGATTATGTAATTACCGAAGCTGGTTTTGGTGCTGATTTAGGAGCCGAAAAATTTTTAGACATCAAATGTAAAAATAACGATTTAAAACCTAATGCTTTAGTTTTAGTAGCTACCACTAAAGCTTTAAAATACAATGGAACTGGTAATGATGAAATCGTCAAATTACAAACAGGACTTGATAATTTACTAGTCCATATTCAAAATTTAAAACAATATAAAGTGCCATTAGTTGTTTGTATTAATAAGTATCAAGATGATAAAACTGAAGAAATAAATATAATCAAAGACTTTTGCGCTAAAGAAAAAATTAATGCCATTACTAGTACAGCTTATACTGATGGTGGTAAAGGAGCTATCGCTTTAGCGCAAAAAGTTATGGACTTATGTAAAGAAGAATCTAACTTTACACCGATTTACAATGATAATCAAAGTATTAAAGAAAAAATCGAAACGATTGCTACTAAAATATATCATGCTGGCAAAGTGGAATATACGGATATCGCTTTAGATAAAATTAAAAAAATTGAGTCTTGGGATTTAGATAGGTTACCTATTTGTATCGCCAAAACCCAATATTCTATTTCTGATGATGCTACAAAACTTGGTTATCCTAAAGATTTTACAGTTACAGTTAAAGATGTTAGATTATATAATGGTGCTGGATTTGTTACAGTTTTACTAGGTGATATTATGACTATGCCTGGATTACCATCAAAGCCTAATTATGAACAAATAGATATTATTGATGATAAAGTAACAGGAATATTTTAAAATTTTCATGACATTAACATATTCATAAACAAAAGTTCCTCATATTATATGTTAGATAGGGGGAAACACAATGTTTAGAAAAAATTGTTGTATGTTCGGAGGCAACAATCAAATGCCTATGATGAATGATATGGACTGCTGTGATAGACAGCCAGACTGTCCTATTGTTGAACCAGTTATTAATAAATGCGTTGAAAGAGAATTTTGTCACGAAGTAAAACACGTATGTCCTATTCATACACATGTTGTAAATCGTCACATTTACAATCATACATATACACCACAATATACATGTTCAGAAGAAGATCAAGTGGTTAATAATGATCCAGGTTGCTGCGCCAATTTTGCTAATAACAATTTTTAAAAAACAGTTTAAAAACTGTTTTTTTCTTTAAGCAAAAATATGTTATAATTAAAAATAGGTGATAATATGATATATATTACTGGTGATAAACATGGATATTATTGGTCTATTCATCGTTTTGTAAAGCAAACTAAAACTACTTTAGAAGACATTTTAATTATCTTAGGGGATGCCGGTATTAATTATTATTTAAATAGTAATGATATTGAGTTAAAAAAAGAATTAGCAGATTTACCTATTACATTTTTCTGTATTCATGGTAATCATGAAGAAAGACCTGAAAATATAGATGGTTATAAATTACAAACATTTCATCAAGGTCTTGTATATTTTGAAGAAGAATATCCAAATATTTTATTTGCGAAAGATGCGGAAATATATGATTTTGATAATAAGCAAACTTTAGTAATTGGCGGGGCCTATAGTGTTGATAAATATTATAGGATACAAATGGGTAGCCCATGGTATGAAAGTGAGCAACCATCTTTAGAAACCAAAGACAAAGTTAGGCAAGTGTTAAACAAAAGAAATAATAAAATTGATATTATTTTATCACATACATGTCCATATAAATATTTGCCAAGAGAAATGTTTATTGAAGGCATAGATCAAAAAGTAATTGATAACAGTACCGAATATTTTTTAGATGAAATTGAAGAAGTTACTGATTATCAAAAGTGGTATTGTGGTCATTTTCACACTGATAAAAAAGTAGATAATATTGAATTTATGTATCACGATATCAAACCATTTACTTTAAAAAAATTATATTGATATAAAAAAACCTTATTATAAGGTTTTTATTTAATCTTTTAATTGATTGTATACATCTTCGACATTCATAAGTTCAGTTTTGTAAGAATATTTAGGTTCTAAATGAAGGTGAAAATGTTTTACTTCTTGAGGTAAACCATTGTTTTGAATTAGCGTAAGGCCTTCAGAACCCAATTTTTCTTTAAAAATAGTATCCATTTTTCTAGCTATTTCAAAAATATGAATTAAAAGATCATTAGGAATATCGAATAAATCGGTGTAATGTTTTTTAGGAACAATTAAGGTATGCCCATTAGTTATAGGATTGACATCTAAAAATACTTTAACTTTATCATCTTCATATAATGTATATGAAGGGATATCTCCGTTAATAATTTTACAAAAAATACAGTCCATTTTATCACTCTCCATATTAAGTATAACACATATTCATTAAAAAAATAAGCTCTAAGTCTTATCTTCTTAATTTTATTGGATGCATATTTAAAGCTTCATTAATAGCTTTTTCTTCGCCATTATTAATGCGTGCGCGTAATTGCCTAAAATATGTGAGTTTTTGACTAGTTGTTTTATCATGACCCGTAAGTATCATGCATTTAGCTAATTTTAACATAGCTATTTGCGCATTAACATTATCAAAAGTCTCTTTTTCCATAACCAAACCACCCTTCGTTTATATATTGTATCACAAAAAAAGAGTTTTAGAACTCTTTTTTGCATGAATATCTGCGGAATATTCTATAATATTATGAGTAACTTTAGATAAAGTTATACAAAAATAATAAAAAAAGTGATAAAATATTTGTAGGTGATGCACATGAACAGTTTAAAAATAGATAATTTAACAGTTACCATTAATAATAAAATTATTCTTAAAGATTTTAATTTAGAAATTAAATCTGGCGAAATTCATGCTATTATGGGTCCAAATGGTACTGGCAAATCAACTTTAACAAAAGTTATTATGGGAGATGCTAATTATAAAATAAAAAAGGGTCATATTTACTTTAATGATATCGATATCACTAAAATGCCAGTCGATGAACGTGCCAGGCTTGGTATTTTCTTAGGCATGCAAATGCCTATGGAGATTGAGGGCGTTAGTAATGCTGATTTTTTAAGAACAGCTTTAAGAAGTAAAGATGAAAACTTTAAATTATATAGTTTTATCAAAGAATTAGATGAAAATATTGCAAAATTAAAAATGAATAAAGATATGATTCATCGCGGTATTAATGAAGGTTTTTCTGGTGGTGAAAGAAAGAAAAACGAAATACTACAAATGCATATTTTAAAACCTAAAGTAGTGATGTTAGATGAAATTGACTCGGGGTTAGATGTCGATAGTTTAAAAATTGTTGGCAAAAGTGTAATGGAATATCATAAGCAAGAAAACCCAGCTATTTTATTAATAACGCATTATCAAAGACTTTTGGATTATATTAAACCCGATTATGTTCATGTTATGTCAGATGGAAAAATAATTAAAAGTGGAGATAAAACACTCGTAAAAATTATCGAAGAAGAAGGCTATGATAAAATTAAAGAATTTAGTACGAGTGTTCGACATGAAAATGAACATGCTGAATAAAATAAATATAGCAGATGATGAAATCCAAACTACTTTAGATAGTAATATTGAGATTTCATCAAATAGTACCATAGCTGACATAAGACAAATAGAAATTAAGATTTTAAAAGATACAGCTTTAATGATTGAATATAATAGTGATGCGAAAATAGATTTTAAGATTAATGTGATGAAAAACATCAATTTTAATATATATATAGTTAAGACAGACGGTAAGTATAAAGTTAGTTATAAATATTTAATCGATCAAAATAGTAATGTTAATATTTATAAAATATATGATGCTAAAGAAGTAAAGGAAATGGACATAATTTATTTAAATGGGCAAGAGGCTAAAGTAAATTATTTATTAAAAACTATTAGTACTGATAAAGAAAAATATGATATTATGGTTTACCATAATGCGCCAA
Organism: uncultured Bacilli bacterium; assembly: GCA_947628765.1. GTDB lineage: Bacteria > Bacillota_I > Bacilli_A > RF39 > UBA660 > Coprosoma. The sequence continues at coordinate 9,164 of CANRBD010000001.1, read as the reverse complement.
ATACTGAAAGTCATATTATCAATAATGGGGTTAATATTAAAGATGGTAGTTTAAAATTTAATGTTTCTAGTTTCGTTCCTAAAAATAACATTGATTGTGTACTCGCACAAAGTAATCGTATTATCAATTTGACTAATCATAAATGTGAAATTAGACCTAATTTATTTATCGATGAAAACGATGTAGCTGCTAGCCATAGTGCACATATTGGTAAGTGTAACGAGAATGAAATATTTTATCTAATGAGTAGAGGAATTACCGCTAAAGAAGCTGAAAACTTAATTATCAAAGGTTTTCTTCTTAAAGGACTTACTTTGTTTAAAGAAGAGATGGAAAAAAATATAAATAAGTATTGGAGGTGAACAAAATGAATATTGAGGATTTTACGATATTAAAAACAGGGCTTATCTATTTCGATAATGGGGCAACTACATTAAAACCAAAAATTTTAGGTGAAGCTATTAGTGATTATTATAATTATTATAGTTCAAATGCCCATCGTGGTGATTATGGTATTAGCTTGAAAGCGAGTCAAGAATATGAAAAGACGAGGGGATTAGTTCAAAAACTTTTAAATGCTGATAGTCCTAAACAAATTGCTTTTACAAGTGGTACTACTGATTCAATAAATAAAATTGTGTTTGGATATTTTAAACATCATTTAAAATCTGGTGATGAGGTTTTGCTTACTAAAAGTGAACATGCTTCAAATATTTTGCCATGGTTTGAGTTAAGTGATGAAATTGATATTAAAATCAAATATATTGAATTAGATGAAAATCATCAAGTAACAATGGATAATGTCAAAAAAGCCGTTACATCCAATACTAAAGTTATTTCGCTAGCGCATATAAGTAATGTCGTTGGCGATGTTAGACCACTTAAAGAAATAACTAAATATGCTCATGAACATGGAATATTAGTTTTAGCTGATGGTGCTCAAAGTGTTCCCCATATGAAAATAGATGTCAAAGATTTAGATGTTGATTTTTTAGCTTTTTCAGCTCATAAAATGTGTGGTCCTACTGGGGTGGGAGTGATTTATATTAAAGAAGATTACTTGCAAGATATAAAACCAATTATTTTTGGTGGTGGTATGAATGCTGAATTTGACCATGATGGTAATCGTGTTTATAAAGAAATGCCTGATATGTTAGAAGCTGGAACCCCAAATATTGCTGGAGTTATTGGCTTTGGTTATATTATTGAATATTTGCAAAAAATCGGTTTTGATAATATTCATAAGTATGAGTTAGAGCTTAAAAATTATTTAGTTCAAAGGTTAAAAGAAATTAAAGAAATTAAAATATATAATGAAAATAGTCAAAGTGGTATTGTAACAATTAATTATGATGGTATTTTTCCGCAAGATTTATCTATTTATTTAGACAAATATAATATTTGTACTAGAGCTGGTAGCCATTGCGCGAAAATATTAAAAGATGAACTTAAAATTAAAAACACTTGTAGAATTAGTTTATATTTTTATAATACTAAAGACGAGATTGATAAATTAATAAATGTATTAAAAAATCCTAATATTAAAAATGAAATCATCTAAAAAAGATGATTTTTTAATAAAAAAATCTTTAGCCAAAGCTAAAGATTTGGTGGATATTGATTAGGCATATATTGACTGTTGGCATAAGGATTTACTGGTCTTGCTGGCTCTATAGGGGCAGAACTATCTTGAATTGTAATATTTGGAATATTAGGTTCATTAGTTGTAACGGTTTCTTGACTTATTTCACCACCTGCCAAATTAGTCGTTTGATTTATAGAATTAGTTGCTACTTCTGGCATAATTGGCGCTTCAGTAGTTTGTAAAGTAGGTGCTGGCGCCGGTGTTTGATTTAGAGGAGTATTCGTAGCTACTTCTGGCATCGTTGGTGCTTCAACAGTTTGTAAAGTAGGTGCTGGAGCTGGTGCTTGATTTATAGGTGCATTATTAACGGCTTGGGCGTTATTAACTTCTTCTACAAGTGCTAGTTTAGTATTTTCGAGAGCACGTTTTAAGAAGATATTGTTTCCTAATTTGTCGTCATCATCTAAGGCGATTAATCTAATAATTTCTCCTAGGGTAGTTAAACCTTCAACTACTTTATTTAAACCATCTTGAAGTAATGAAATAACTCCTGAGCCATATACCATTTCTCTTAACTGCTCTTTAGGAACATTTTCACTTAAAGCATCACGAATTTGTTGATTAATAAGCAATACTTCTTGAATTGCAATACGTCCTAAATAGCCACTATGACAATGTTCACAGCCTTTGGCATCCCAAATTTCATCAACTTCTTTGTTTAAAGAGGCTCTAAAAATAGCTTTTTCATATTCAGTAGTAGGTCTTTTAACTCGGCAATGTGGACATAATTGGCGAGCTAATTTTTGTGAGATAATTCCTTCTAAAGCTGAAGCTAATAAATATTTAGGAACTTCCATATCGATAAGACGTTCAATAGTATTTAATGAATTGTTTGTGTGGACAGTTGATAATACTAAATGTCCAGTAATTGAGGCACGAATTGCAATCTGTGCGGTTTCATTATCACGAATCTCTCCAATCATAATGATATTTGGGTCTTGACGTAAAATAGAACGTAAAGCCGAAGCAAAGGTAAGACCAATTTGGCTATTAACTTGAACTTGGTTAATTCCGGCTATATCCATTTCGATTGGGTCTTCGACTGTAATAATGTTAGTTTTTGATGTGTTTAAACGCTGTAAAATTGAATAAACAGTAGTAGATTTACCGGTACCAGTCGCACCAGTTACTAAAATAATTCCATTAGGTACAGAAATCATTTCTAAAAGTTTTTGATAATTTTCTTTGCTGAATCCTAATTGTTCGACACCTTCTAAACTCATAGAATAATCCAGAATACGGATAACGATTTTTTCACCATTACTAACAGGTAGGGCTGACACACGCAAATCCAATTCTTTACCTTGAACAATACCTTTAATGGCACCATCTTGAGGACGGCGCGATTCAGTAATATTCATTTTTGAAATAGTTTTAATACGAGTAATTAAATAATCTTTATAAGTATTAGGAACATCAGCATAATCAATTAAATCACCATCAATACGAATGCGAATTAAAAGATGATTTTCATAAGGATCGAAATGAATATCTGAAGCCCCTCTTTTGGTGGCATCAGCTAAAATATCATTTACAATATCAACAATTGGGGTGTTTTGAAAATTAATTTGCTTTAACATATTTTTCGCTCCCTTGGTTTATTCTTTTATTAAAGTCTATTTAAAGACTAGCTTTTATCCTAAATATATTATATAATATATTTGAAATAATTACAATTTAAAAGGAGCATAAAAATGAAAAAAATGAATAATAAGGGTTTTTTATTAGTTGAAACGATTGTAGTAGCCACATTTACGGTAACAGTTTTAGTAGCTCTATTTTTACAATTTAAAAATTTACTAGTTAATTATAATGACAGTTATAATTATAATACTGTTGAGGGTGTATATGACTTAGGTGCTTATAAAACATGTATTCAAACGATGGGCCTAAAAGTTAAAACTTCTGATGCGGTGCCTTATCGTGATGTTACTAATACAGGTAATAGTGCTTGTAATAGAATAAAAACTGCTAGTCATCTCAAAAAAATTATTTTAACTAATTCCAATTTGGCCACATTAAAAAATTATATAAAAAATAATCCAGATAGTAATCTATCACAAGATATGCGTAATATGATTAGACGATTAGATAATATTGATTATCAAGATAGACTAATTGCGGAATTTGAAAACGGGACATTTGCTTCAATTACTTATGGTGTTAATAATAAATAGAAAGGAGCTTTAACATGAAAAATAATAAAGGTTTTACAGTAGTGGAACTCTTATCTTCCTTTGTTTTAGTCATGATTATTGTTGTGTTCCTTTTTGAAATTGTATTAGAGTTAAGAAATGTTTATATTAATGAAGCCGTACGAACTGAAATTGTCAATAAAAATGCCATTTTAGCTACAGCGCTTAATCAAAAATTAGAAAGTACTAATAATCCATCTAGTATAAGTGTCACGGTAAGTGGTACTAAAGTAACGGCTTCGGGCCGTGTAATTGAATATCCGACGAACACGACATTATCGAATTTTAGCCGTAGTTATAGTGACGGCGTTTACAGTGTTAATTTCAAGATTGCTAATCCTGAACTAGATCAAGATATGGATTTTAATTTTGTTTACTATAGACCGGTTAGTTAAAAAAATCAATCCACAAATCAAAACATAAAAACATTAAAATACCTGAAATAATACTGTGTAAAATACGCGACAATAAAAAAGGTAAATATTTAATTTTAGTATCACTTAAAATACTAGTAATTTGTAAATGAACACTTATTCCACCAAAAGATAAAATCATTACTGATAAAATGCATTTTAATTTTAAAGGAATAGCTTCTAAACTGATGTATTTTAATCCTTGGGTCATTTCGATAGACCCATTTAATAAACTTTGAAGGACACTATTTAAATTGATATTATTGTCAATAATGGTAGTGAGAATAAGACACATAGTCATAACTCCTAAGATAAGTAAAAGGGTATTAATGCTATTAATAAGTGAGTTAGTGATAATTTTACCTAAATCTTCCTTATTACTAATTCTTTTTTTATGAGCCTCATAAATAGCCTCTTTTAGACTAATATGACTAGTTTCTTTCGCACTTGGATAATAATTTCGAAGTAAAAGACCGATAATAATATTGCCAATGTAATGGCATAATAAAATTAAAACGCCAACTTCTTTATTATTTAAAAAAAGCAAGGATACTGTTCCTAAAATAAATAGGGGATTGGCAAAACAAGAAAAAGAGAGAATTTTGGTGGCTTCATTTTCATTTAAGTCATGATTTAAATAAAGCTCCCTTGTGTATTTGGCATTAGCGGGGTTACCAGATATAAGGCTCATCACTAGAACAAACGCGGCCGAACTTTTAATTTTAAATAATTTATTCATCATCGGTTTTAATAAATTACCAATAAATTCGGTCATTCCACATTTGACCATGATTTCTGATAGAACAAAAAAAGGAAACAGAGAAGGGAAAATGTTCTTTTTAAAAATAGATAAGGAAAAAGAAACGGCATCCATAATACTTTTAGATTCTGTTAATATTTCTTTACATATAAAAAGAAGTAAAATGATAATCCCAAAGCTTAATCCTTTTTTCATAAGTTTCCCCTTTTTGTATATCCTGTTAATAGAAAGGACCAAAGTATGATTAATAAAGTATATGAAAAAGTTAAAGATTACATTAAAGAAAACTATAAAGTTTTATTGATATTTATAATTGCTATTATATTACTTACGATTAGACTTCCTTATTATATTTCGGCTCCTGGTGGCATTATAAATACAAGTGAAAAAGTAACAGTAGCTGGTAATTTTAAAATGACTGGTTCCCTTAACATGGCTTATGTGTCTGAGATTCAAGGCACGGTGCCACTTTTAATTTATGGCTTTTTAAATCCAAACTGGGATATTGAAAAAGAAGAAGAAGTAACAGTTGGCAGCGAGTCGATTGAAGATGAGATGTACCGTAATCAAATGTTATTAGAAGAGGGTAATGATAATGCCGTTTTAGTAGCTTATGATAATTCTGATATCGATTATAAAATTTTAGATAACAAAGTTTTTGTGACTTATGTCGATGATTTAGCTAAAACTAATCTTAAAGTTGGGGATCAAATTATTAAAGTTAATAATGAAAAAGTTGCTCAAAAGCAGGATTTATATGATGTGATTAAAGATAAAAAACCAAATGACAAAATATCATTTACAGTTTTACGAGACAAAAAAGAAAAAAATGTTAATGCGACCCTTTTAAATATAAATGGCGAAGCTAAAATAGGTGTCCTTATTACTGAAGATGTTAAGATAAAATCTGACAATCATGTCGATTTAAAATTTGATAGTACGGAATCAGGGTCTTCTGGCGGATTAATGCTTACATTAACCATTTATAGTTATTTAAATAAAATTGATTTAACAAGTGGTAAAAAAATTGTTGGTACAGGCACCATTGAAAGAGATGGCACGGTTGGTGAAATTAGCGGTGTTAAATATAAATTAATGGGGGCCGTTAAAGAAAAGGCTGATGTATTTTTAGTTCCGCAAGGTGAAAATTATGTCGAAGCTAGAGACCTTAAAAATGAAAAAGATTATGATATCGACATTATACCGGTTGAAACTTTTAAAGAAGCTTTAGATTATTTAAAAAGTTTATAGATAAATAATCAAGTTGACATAAGTTTAATTATTGTGATAAAATACTTCCGTGTTAGGGGAGAGTATAAATGAAATTATTTATTAAAAATATCGATGATAAAAAATTTAAACTTATGAAAACTGTTGGTGCGTTAGCATTAACTACAGCTATATTTATGCCTAGTGGCATAGCTGAAGCCATAGAAACGGAAAACACCGAAGAGGTAGTAACTACTGAGTATACGGAAAAATGTAATGATTTTAAAGCTACTGCTTTGCTTACTTTCTTGGCAGTTAGTGGAGCTGCAACTTATGCCGGCGTTAAAAAATTACGACGATAATTAAAGCCATAGCTGATGCTATGGTTTTATTCTGTCAATTAAATAAAAAAAGTCATATTTTATTGTGCTTTAAATATTATTTTGATATAATTATTTTAGAATAGAGGGGATAAAAATGGCACGTGATATCACAAGTGAAGACATTGTTATTTTAGATAAATATTTTAGAGCGGCTAATTATATATCAGCTTGTCAGCTATATTTGTTAGATAATCCACTATTAACTGAACCATTATCTAAAAAACATCTAAAGAAAAAAATTGTTGGTCACTGGGGCACGGTTCCAGCTCAAAATTTTATTTATACACACTTAAACCGAGTAATTAAAGAATACGATTTAGATATGATTTATATAAGTGGTCCTGGACATGGTGGCAATTTTTTATTAGCTAATACCTATTTAGAAGGCACTTATAGTGAATTTTATCCTAATGTCAGTACTAATATTAATGGCTTAAAAAAATTATTTAAACAATTTTCATTTCCTGGTGGGGTGTCTAGCCATGCGGCTGCCGAAACTCCTGGCAGTATCCATGAGGGTGGGGAACTTGGTTATTCTTTAGCCCATGCTTTTGGAGCGGTATTTGATAATCCCAATTTAATTGCTGCTTGTGTTATTGGCGATGGTGAAGCGGAAACAGGTCCACTTTCTACTTCGTGGAATTCTAACAAATTTTTAAATCCTAAAACTGATGGCGCGGTTTTGCCAATTTTAAATTTAAACGGTTACAAGATTAGTAATCCTACGGTTTTTTCAAGAATGACGAATAATGAATTAGGTAGTTATTTTTATGCTTTGGGTTATAAACCATATCTAGTTGAAGGTAGTGATCCAGCGATTATGCATAAATTAATGGCGCATACGATGGATGCGGTTATTGCCGAAATTAAAAATATTCAAACTAAAGTAAGAAAAGGCGAAAAAATAGAAAAAGTTTTATGGCCGATGATTATTTTACGTACGCCTAAAGGTTGGACTTGTCCGAAAATAGTCGATGGAAAAAAGGTCGAAGGTACTTTTAGAGCTCATCAAGTACCAATATCTATGGAAAAAGCCGAACATTTAAAATTATTAGAAGCATGGCTTAAAAGCTATCATCCAGAAGAACTTTTTAATAACGATGGTTCTTTAAAAGATGATATTAAAAAATTTATTCCTAAAGGCAGTAAACGTATGGGCTCTTCGCCTTATGTAAATGGCGGATTATTGCTTAAAGATTTAATTTTACCAGATTTTAAAAATTATCAAGTAGATGTAAATCAGCCAGGTGCAGTTAAAGTTCAAGATATGGAACAGTTAAGTGCTTATGTTAGAGATATTATCAAATTAAATCCTACTAATTTTAGAACATTTAGTCCTGATGAAGCTAAATCAAACAGACTTTATAAAATGTTTGAAGCTTCAAACCGTGATTGGCAGTCTACAATCTTAGATGGTGATGAAGATTTAAGTAATGATGGTAGAATTATGGATTCTTATCTTTCCGAGCATATGTGTGAAGGCTGGCTTGAAGGTTATTTATTAACTGGTAGACATGGTTTCTTTACTAGTTATGAAGCCTTTATTAGAGTAGTAGATTCTATGGTTTCCCAGCACGCTAAATGGCTTAAAGTATGTAATCAAATATCATGGCGAAGAAGTATTGCTTCCCTTAATTTACTTTTAACTTCGAATGTTTGGCAGCAAGATCACAATGGTTTTACTCACCAAGATCCTGGCTTTTTAGACCATATTGCTAATAAAAAAGCCGATGTCGTGAGAATGTACTTGCCCCCAGATGCTAACTGTTTACTTTCATGTTTTGACCACTGTATTAAAAGCCGTAATTATGTAAATGTCATTGTAGCTTCCAAACATCCAAGCTATCAGTGGTTATCAATGGAAGAAGCGATAGAACATTGTACTAAAGGTATTGGTATTTGGAACTTTGCCAGTAATGATAAAGATAATGATCCAGATATCGTTATGGCTTGCTGTGGTGATACACCAACTTTAGAAACTATTGCGGCAATTTCTATTTTGCATAAGGAACTTCCTAATATAAAAATAAGATGTATTAATATCGTCGATTTAATGAAATTAGAGTCACCAACTAAGCATCCGCATGCTTTAAGTGATGAAGATTATGATTTATTATTTACTAAAGATAAACCAATTATTTTCAATTATCATGGTTATCCAACTTTAATTCATGAACTTACTTATTTAAGACATAACCGTAATATTTCCGTTCATGGTTATTTAGAAGAAGGTACTATAACTACACCATTTGATATGCGTGTTCAAAATGAAATAGACCGTTATCATTTAGTAATTGATGTTATTAAACATTTAAATACTCAAGGCAGTAAAGAAATTTACTTAATGGAAAAAATGAAAAATCAAATTATTAAGCATAATGCCTATATTCGTGAATATGGTGAAGATATGCCTGAAGTAAAAAATTGGAAATGGATAAAAGAGAACTAATAAGTTCTTTTTTTTTAATTACATATTTCTTGAAATATTATTGGAAGTATGATAACATATTACGCTAAAAAAGGAGAAAATGTATGAAATTAGTTAAACTTAACGGAACA